>QGVC01000159.1 GCA_003242645.1 Pseudomonadota bacterium | reverse complement strand
GCCCAAGGCGCTCAGTCGAACACCGCCTCTGCTCAAAGGGCCTCCACCCCACCGAAGGTCGGCAAAGACGAGAAGGTTTGCCGCTACCGCTTCCCATCAGGCGAGGTCAAAACCTGGGTTTGCAAGAAAGAGCAGCCCTGCTGCGCCTGGGACCTGTTCTCTTACGTCAAGTGCGGATCGACCATCACCGGCTGCCTATAACGCTGCCGTCGACACCTGAATTGCGCGATCGCGAAGCTTCCCCGTTCAAGTGAGGGCAAGGTCGCCGGAAGACCCATCCCACCGCGTCGGGGAGGGAGGTGTGTGGCGGTGCGGCAGCACAGGCCTTCCGGCGAGTCCATCGCCCGCGCCGCTACTGCAGTCGCGGGCTAGAAGAGGTCGGGCGGCGGAGAAGCGGGGTTTCCCCACCGCCCGACTCGGGAATCGACATCTAGCGCCGAATCCCGAGTCTCGGGCTTGTGGGCCCTGCTCCAATGCGTACTTCATGCCGCGCGGAGCGTTGGGCCCGCTTGCTCGATCGCCGGAGCACAGATTTCGGAAAAATGCACTCCGGCGACGCCTTGTCTCGCCGGAGCGTACGGACGCCTCCGTGGAAGGGAATCATCGACCGAGCCCCGGCAACCCGTTCGACATAGTTAATATCGCCTCGGGAACATGGGCTGAGCATGGCCACCAATTGGCGTAATTGTGGCTCGTCTGATCAACTTCGCTGCAACATATTGTAACGATTGTGAGTAGGCCGCCTTCGTCTGCCCTCCCTCGGGGCGGAACTGCGGCAGCACGGCGACTGATCTGGCCAAGAATCACGCGATTCGGCGTCACTGCCGCTACATGCGGGCGCGACGGAATGTCGGTTGCCCGAATTCTTCTTGGAAGCCGCCGCCAGTTGGGCCAAAAAAATCTGCTGAAAATCTTCTTCGGTCCCAGTGGAACGATGCAGCTGCCTTTCTACACTCTCGACGTTTTCACGGAGAAGAGATTCAGCGGCAATCCGCTTGCCGTGGTGCTCGATGCGGACCAGCTCGCAACGGACCAGATGCTGGCCATCGCACGTGAGTTCAACCTGTCGGAAACCATCTTCGTCCAGAAACCGGCCAACCCGGCCCACACGGCAAAGGTGCGGATCTTCACACCTGGGGCGGAGATTCCCTTTGCCGGTCATCCGACAGCAGGCGTGGCCACGTTGCTCGCCGAGCTGCGTGCCCCTGACCCAAACAAGGATCTCGATGCGATCATCGCACTCGAAGAAAACATCGGCATTGTGCGCGTTGGCGTCAGGCTGAGAAAGGGAGAGGCGGCATTTGCGGAGTTCGACGCTCCCAAGCTGCCCGAACAGTCGGGCACGCTTCCACCCGTTGAGTCGATTGCAGCGGCCGTGAGCCTGCTCCCCCGCGAGATTGGCTTCGCAAATCATCGCCCGACTAGATTTGCGGCCGGAAACAGCTTTGCCTTTATTCCGGTTGCATCGCTGGAGGCGATGGCAAAGGCTGAAGTGAACAGCCAGCACTGGGCAACCGCTATATCCGGGCAGGGCCTCGCCGGCGCCTTTCTCTACACCCGCGAGACGGTCCACACGACATCCTCCTTCCACGCACGAATGTTCGCGCCCGACTTGGGTGTGCCGGAGGATCCAGCAACGGGCTCCGCAGCCGTGACATTCGCCGGCGTGATTCAGATGTTCGACGAGCTGCCCGATGGCCACCACAAGCGCATCATAGAGCAAGGCTTCGAAATGGGCCGTCCGAGCATCATCTCGCTCACGCTCGAGGTGGCAGGCGGTCAGCTGCGCAACGTCCGCATCGGGGGCAGTGCGGTCCGCGTCACGGAAGGCCGGGTCACGATCTGAATAGTACGGACACAAGCAAAATGCCGAACTCGAAGCTCGCTATTCCTGCCATCGCTATCTGCGGCCTGCTCCAGATTCATTCACCGCAACCGGCTTCAGCTGAACAGGTCGTCTGGTTCGGCAACCGAAGCGAGGATGGCGCGTCGCTCGTCTATGGAACGCCAAACAGCGGCTACGGAAAAATCGCGTTCAGTTGTGAGGCCGGAGAAGACGACGTGCATTTTGTCTACGAGCACAAGCCAATAAGGCCTGAGGAAGGCGTGCAGGTCGAGGTTTTCCTGGCGGCCGGTGGCGTCGAGATTGCTATTCCAACAACTGGAGGACGCCTTGAGATTGACGACGCCTTTCTGCTCGAAGGTCAGACGAAGCTCGACGACAACTTGCGCAAGATCCTGACCGCAGGCGGCCAGCTGATTGTCACCGTAGAGGACGGCGCCGAGGAGTTTCCGCTCGACGGCGCAGCGGAAGCAGCAAAGCATCTTCTCCAGGTTTGCTCGCCGAACGGGTGACCACGCTCGCGCCTCTGGCTTCCTTTTGCATCAAAGGAGGGTTGCAAAGCCCCGACGCATCCGCTACTCACCATGGGGTGCTTAGGCGCGTGCCAGGCACTTTGGAACCAGACCAGCAGACTGCCGATGCCCACATTGAATAGTGGCCCTGCTAGAGCTATCGACGCGGCCGTCGCCGCGCCAGCAGGTGGCTTCCGTCTGCTCGCTCTCCTTCGCGATCTGCTCCTTACTAGCCCCTGAGCCTCGACGGTCTCGGAACGATCCGGGACGGACGCTCAGGGGGAACCATGATGAAGCAAAACGGATCGTGTTAAACCTTACCGGCCTTCACTTTCTGCCGGTACCGCGAAGGAAAATTCACCAATGTCTCAGACGACAAACTCCGGCGATCGAGTATTGATTTTTGACACAACGCTGCGCGACGGCGAGCAGTGCCCTGGCGCAACCATGACGTTCGAGGAGAAGCTCGAGGTCGCCGACCTGCTCGACGAAATGGGCGTCGACATCATCGAAGCCGGCTTCCCCATTGCTTCCGATGGAGATTTCGAGGCGGTTTCCGCCATCGCCAAACGGGTCAAGCGGGCTGTTGTGGCTGGCCTTGCACGCGCAAGCTTCCAGGATATCGACCGTTGCGCCGAAGCCGTCCGGCACGCCCAGCGTCCGCGCATTCACACGTTCATCTCCACCTCGCCCATCCACATGAAGTACAAGCTCCAGAAGGAGCCGCACGAGGTGTTGGAGATGGTGCGGGCCTCCGTGGAGCGCGCCCGCAAATACGTGGACGACGTGGAGTGGTCGGCCGAAGACGGCACCCGGACAGAAATCGACTTCCTCTGCCGTTGCGTCGAGACGGCCATCAAGGCCGGGGCCACCACCATCAATATTCCTGACACCGTCGGCTACACGGTTCCCGAGGAGTACTACAACCTGTTCAAGACGGTGCGTGAGCGGGTCCCGAATTCAGACAAGGCCGTCTTTTCCGTCCATTGCCATGACGACCTCGGCATGGCCGTGGCTAATTCTCTTGCGGGCGTCAAAGCGGGTGCGCGGCAGGTTGAATGCACCATCAACGGCATCGGCGAGCGCGCGGGCAACGCCGCGCTCGAAGAGATCGTGATGGCGATCAAAACCCGCAACGATGTGCTGCCGTTCTGGACCGGCATCGAGACCAGGATGCTGACCCGCGCTTCGAAGCTGGTCTCCGCGGCGACCTCGTTCCCCGTGCAGTACAACAAGGCGATCGTGGGCCGGAACGCCTTCGCGCACGAGAGCGGCATCCATCAGGACGGGATGCTGAAGCACACCCAGACCTACGAGATCATGACGCCGGAGTCGGTGGGCCTCAGCAAGAGCTCGCTGGTCATGGGCAAGCATTCTGGCCGCAATGCCTTCCGCACCAAACTCAAGGAGCTGGGGTACGAGCTCGGCGAGAACGCTTTCGAGGACGCGTTCAACCGTTTCAAGGCGCTCGCCGATCGCAAGAAGGTGATCTACGACGAGGACATCGAGGCGCTTGTTGACGAGGAGATCGCCACCGCGAGCGACCGTATCAAGGTCGTCGCGCTGACGGTGATCGCCGGCACCTCAGGTCCCCAGTCCGCCACCCTGACGCTCGACGTCGGGGGCCAGCATCAGACCGCGCAAGCCACCGGCAACGGGCCTGTGGATGCCACTTTCAATGCCATCAAGGCGATTGTTCCGCACAATGCCGTGCTCGAGTTGTATCAGGTGCACGCAGTGACCGGGGGTACGGACGCGCAGGCCGAGGTTTCGGTGCGCCTTCAGGAGAACGGCCACACGGTGACGGCAAAGGCGGCCGATCCGGACACCCTGGTCGCCTCGGCCAAAGCTTACGTGGCGGCCCTCAACAAGCTGCTCATCAAGCTGGAGCGCGGTGCTCCGGGCCAGCGCACCGCTCAGTCAGGTTTTAGGCTCGGAGGGATCTAAGCTTTCCTCCTGCCCGGTCGCGCGGAACTGCGCGACTGGGCCTATCAAACCGCATTTGCGCCGCGGCATAGCTGCCGTTGGCGTCAAGGTCGAATTCGCATATTGTTCATCGACGGCAAAAGGCCTCCGCGAAGTCGAACGTGGCGGCAAGTAGGCCTTAATTGCACAGCGTCCATAGTGTGTGCCCTGGGCAGTCGTTGCGAATGCCCGCCGGCCCCTGCGTACATCGCACGGCTGCGACGCTGAGACACAAGCTCCATGCTGCCAAAAATCTCAGGAGTATTCTCGGAGGATATTGCGATCGACCTTGGCACGGCGAACACGCTGGTGCACGTGGTGGGCCGCGGGATCACCATCGACGAGCCGTCGGTCGTCGCGGTTCGGACGGTTCTTGGCGAACGCGAGATGGTCGCAGTGGGCGCGGAGGCACGGCGCATTTTCGGAGTCGCGCCTGAGCCCCTCGAGCTTCTTTGGCCGCTTCGCGACGGGGTTATCGCCGACTTTGTGGCGACCGAATTCATGCTGCGCCAATTCATTCGGCGCGCGCGGTCCACTTTGAATTTTCGCCGGCCGCGGATCCTGATCTCGGTGCCTGCGGGTGCTACGCCGGTGGAGCGGCGGGCCGTCATAGACACTGCCCGGAACGCGGGAGCGCGCGTGGTTCAACTCATTGCCGAGCCGGTTGCAGCGTTGCTGGGCGCGGGTGTCCCTATCCACGAGGCTGCAGGGGCGATGGTGGTGGACATCGGCGGCGGCACGACGGACATCGCCATCGTCTCCCGTGGACGGGTCATTACGGCCCGCTCTCTGCGCTGCGCCGGCAATGCGATGGACGACGCCATCATCCGCTATATCCGCCGCCGCCATCACCTCGTCGTCGGTGAGGCAAGCGCAGAGCGCATCAAGATCGAAGCGGGCACAGCGAGTGCCCAGCCGAACGGATGGGACGCCGACATCCGTATCCGCGGCCGCGACCTGCGCCGCGGCCGTCTCAAGACCGTCGTCCTGGGGCCGCGCCACGTCGCCGAGGCGTTGGATCCACCCCTCAGCGAGATTACCGAATTCGTCCAACGCGCGCTCGAGGAGGTGCCGGCCGAGGTCGCTGCCGGTGTCTGCGAGCGTGGCATCGTGCTGACGGGTGGCGGCGCGCTTCTCGACCGCCTCGACCATGAGCTTTCCCGCCGCCTCGGCATCCCCTTCACCCTGGCCGAGGATCCGATGCGGTGCGTCATCAACGGCACCGCGGCGGTGCTGGAGCACCTCACCGACAACGCTCACCTGCTCCTGTCGCCGGATTGGTAGAGGCCGCTGCCGCGCCATCGGCTCGACCTCTTTCCGCCCCTGCCAAGGTCTGGACACTGCCCCATGCCGATGCTACATGACACGCATCAGGGGCCCATCAGGGCCCCTTTCCCGTCGCGGCGTGGGTGTATAGCTCAGTTGGTAGAGCAGCTGACTCTTAATCAGCGGGTCCCAGGTTCGAGTCCTGGTACACCCACCATCGCAAGCCTTTGAAATCCGCCAGGAATTGAGGGTGAAAACCGGACATCAATTTGTTCGGGTTCACACTTCGCTCGCGAAGTTTTGCACGTGGCGCGACTTAGTTTTTTCACCGGTCGAGCAAGCGCGGCCGCTCACGTCCTGATCGTAATTGCGGTGCCCCAGGGATCGGTCAAGTTTATGCCTTCCGCAGTGCTCGTGAGCTCCAGACCAGCGCTTCGAGCGCGAGCGGCAATCTCGACCTGCAAGCCATCGCGGACGATGATCTCAAGCTTGTCGAGGCCTGCCATTCCGGGCGACCGCCGTCCGGCGCCACGGCTGTTCCAGATGTTGGCTGCGAGCTGATGGTGATAGCCGCCGCTTCCATAGAAGCTCGCGCCAGGATAGCGGGTCGTGATGTCGAATCCGAGGATATCACGATAGAAGCGGTCTGCTGCCGCGGTGTCGCCGACCTGCAGGTGGACGTGTCCGATAATGCCGCCTTCCGGAAACCCGGCCCATTTGCTCCCCTCCGCGACCTTCAACAGATCCGGCGTATCGAGCGGTTTCGTGCTCATTCGGACGCTGCCATCCGGATCGCGCCAGCGCGAGATGGGGCGGTCGGCGTAGACCTCGATGCCGTTGCCCTCCGGATCGGCGAGATAGATGGCTTCACTCACGATGTGATCCGACGCGCCCTGGAGCGGCACGCCCGCCTCGATCACATGCGTGAGCCAACGGGAGAGATCGGCGCGCGACGGCATGAGGAAAGCTGTGTGAAAGAGCCCGGCCTCGTGCGGATCGCGCGGCCTGAGGGCGATATCGCCTTCGAGCTCGAGGAGAGGGTTCTCGCGCGTGCCGAGCGTGACGCAGTGGTTCTCTTCAGCGATCGGGGTCAGACCGAGAATGCAGCGATAGAAGCTGGAGACCGCCTCTAAGTCACGCACCTTTAGCCGGACGATGCCGATGCGCATCGGCGCCGCACTCAAATCGAAAAAAACATTGGCATTGGTCATGGATCGCTCCGTGGAGTCGGGGCCGCGGCTTGCGCCCGCGGCGCGAAGAGATCGTCAGGCGTTGCCGCACTTGAGAGCGAATGCGCCATCGCCGAGCAGGGCCTGCACGATCAGGGTCACTGCCCAAAACGCGGGAAATTCCCTTCCGCCGATTTCAGTGGAGAAAAAGAAGCCTGCGGCACCGTGCGGCGTATAGATCGTGCCGATCAGAATGGGCACCAACGCGAGCGAAACCGCCGGGTCCAGAGGCCAAAGATCAAAGCTATGCCACCCAAGCCGCATCGGTCGGCCCAGAGATTCCAGCTTGATCATCCATAAGCTGTGTGCCGCGCATCGTCGTCGTTGGCGCGCCTGACTATCTCGACCAACACGGCATCCCCAAATCGCCAGACGACCTCGTCCGTTACTGGCCTGGCCCGAGCTCGTGCCCAGGCGCTCAGCCGCCTCGGTGAAGCTGCCCGGCTCCATCACGGCGATGAACATCCGGTCGCGTTCGAGACGATCCACTCCTTCCTCCGCGGAGGCAATCAAAGCCGAAAGCGAGCCATTTTACGTCGCCTTGGCAGCAATACGATGGTGACGTTTGGGTGAAGCGCACATCTTGAACGAAACCGGCTCAGCCTCACGTATCGGAGATCACAATTTCACAACGACCTCGAGTTTCCGGCCCTCCATCTCACCGCGAGTTCGCTCACCCGTTAAAAGCAGGACGTTCATAAGGGCAGGAGTGGACAACGCCCAGAACAGGCCTTCCTTCACGCTAGTGATGAGTTCCAATGGATTAGCGCGTGTAAGGCTTACGTTGCGAACCAAACCACTCCGCTTGGCAAACAGATTTATACTTGTGATCGCGGCCGCTGCGGTTCCGGAGATGGGGAATGGATGGGTTGATCCTGTTCGAACTCGTGCTCGCCATGCTCTTGGCGGCCGTTGCCCTACATTATCTGGCGAACTGGCTAGGAATTCCGCCAGCAGCAGCTCTTATCATCGGCGGTGGTGCATTAGCCTTTGTGCCTGGCGAGCCCGCCATCAGCCTCGAACCGGAACTGGTGCTGGTGCTATTCCTGCCGCCGCTCTTGATGGACGGCGCGTGGGTCATTCCTCTGCGCCATTTGCGGCGCCATCTCGTCGGCATCCTCTCCCTGGCCATCGGTGCCGTCGTATTCACAACAGCCGTCGTGGCGCTCGTTACGCACTGCCGATGCCCGGGTTGCCCCGGGCAGCCCTGCCCGTGCTCTGAGCGATG
>QGVC01000158.1 GCA_003242645.1 Pseudomonadota bacterium | reverse complement strand
AGAGATACCGCCCCGAAACTTTGACGACGCCTGACTGCCCCGGCCTGAGGGCCTCCGCGACCTGATCAATCGTCATATCGAGGCGCTCGGGAAGGAAATCCTCGACAAGGAAGGCTACGCTGGTCAGCGGGTCGTCCAAAGGATCGGCGTGCAGCCGCGCGCGCCACGTCCCCGTCATGCTCGACGGCGCCAGCCGAAGCGTCGTTGTATGACCACCGAGCTCGTCCTGCGTTAACGGTACCCGCGTGTGCTCGACACCATCCGGCCTGGTGACGATGAGAGTGACCGGGACGCCGGAAGCATTACCAGCCCGATCTCGAACCAGAGCGGTCAGGTGCACATCCTCGCCTGGCCGATAAACGCCACGCTCCGTGAACAGAAATGCATCCAGCGGACCGGGGGCTTCCCGCCCCTTCACCCCACGATCGGACAAATCGAATGCCGACGTCGTGAGGTCGAGAAAGGCATAATCGCCGCCGTCACCTTCCGCGATGAGGAGCGCCGGTGCCAGACCGCCCTCCCCGCGCGTCAGGCCGCGCTCGAAGTGAACGTGGCCCGCTGTATCCGTCCGCCCCTGCCCGAGGACCTCATTGTTTCGCGCCACCAGTCGCACGGCGACGTTCGCAACGGGCGCAGTGGTTGCGAGCGACCGGACGAAAGCATGGATGCCATCGTCCCCGGTGAAGGTGGTGAGGCCAAGGTCCGAGACAATGAACCACTGCGTCGCAAACGGTCCGTACTCGTCTTTGGACTCGGTCGGTTTTGCGACCAGAGCGTAGGCGCCAGGCTCCAGCTGGGGCACCGCCTCTCCGACCGGCAGCGCAGTCGTCACCTCCTCATTGAGACGCATGGGGACGTCGAGCGTGCCCGTGAAAACCCGCACGCCCTTGGTCTCGCGCATCTCGTCGAGGTCCCAGCGCGAAAGCTGTCGTCTCAGGTCACCGTTGACGACGGCTGAGACAAGGCTGCGGTCCACAATCCGGTAGATCTCGACAGCAACCTTGTTGGTGTTGACGGAGACGACCGGGATGCCTGCTTGGCCGCGGCTCGGCAGCACATAGCTGCGCCCGGTGAAGCGCACGAACGGCGACCGGTCGCGAACATAGATGGAAAGCTCCGCCGGCTGCTGCAGGGACTCATCAACCTCCGACGGCAACCCCGCCCGCACGAGCACCTGATATCGCTGCCCGTGGGAAAGGCCCTCCACGCAAAGCTGCGAACCTTCGACCGCAATGGCTTGCGGATCCTTCCCGTCGACTGCAATGAATTTCGTCAGATCCTGACCGCGGACGATATTCTCGGAGAATTGAAGGCAAACCCTCGGCTGGGCGACGTCCTGCTCGACGGTGTAGTCGACAAGGCGGAAGCCGTGCTCGGCCCTCAACCTCTCGTACTCCTGCCGCACCTCCGGATCTTCGGAGATGGAAAGGCTGATCTTCAAAGCATCCAAAGCCGGCCGCCAAAACGATCGGTACTGGAGAGCACGACCGAGCACTGCCAGCGCCTGCGCTTGCATGGCCGGGCTCGTTGCACGCTTGTAAGCAAGGTAGGCCGCGGCGCTCGCATTGGCGGGCAGCTCGTAACGCTCGCTGGGATGATTTGGGTCGGGAGATGTGGCCAGGAGGGCTCGCGCGAGCAGCAGCCATGTCTCCGCGTTCTCCGGGGCAAGTACAGCAGCCTGAGCGAAAGCGCTGGCCGCTGCCCTCACATCTCCCGCATTCAGCGCCCTCCTCCCGTGAGCGATCAGGTCTTGTCGCGGGCGCGATCCTGCTGCCGTCTTGGTCGCCAGCTCGTTCTCGTAGCGCTGGGCCTCTCTGGCGATCTCCGGATGTGCGAAAGTAGTAGTTTGAGCACTAACTTGTTGTGCCGGAAGCCAAAGGACGACGAGGGCAAAGAGTACGAGGCGCAGGAGTTTGGTCATGGCACATCCCTCGCGAGCAATCCGCCCAGGCCAAGCTTTCCGGCACTAGGGGCCTGATCTTACACTCGCTCAAGTTGCCCTGACCGAACAAGGGGCCTTCGTGCGAGACATCCCATGGTCCGGCCAACTTGCGCCGGTTGCCGCCCGTTGGACTGGACTCAAGCAGATGTGCGTGGACCGAGCTTGGGGCCGGATTTTGGCGAGATCAACCCGACCGGGGGAATGAGCTGAGGCCCAACCTCTTCCGCCATCGCAGGGGCCGATCGCTCGAGCACAGGCTCGGTTGCCTGCCAGAGGCGCTCGAAGAACAAGCTGGCACGCTGCGCGATCTCGGGATGGTCGGGTGCGTAGAGCTCGCACGCATCGTGGTTCAGCGGATCTCGGCGCATGCTGTCGCCGATCCAGCTCGTCGATGACCCAAGAACGAGTTGCTCGTGGGCCTCGAGCAGACGAATGTCCCGCGCCCAATGGACTTGGAGCGACCAACCCGAAGCCCGACAGGCTTCGGCGAGTTGCACGGTCTCCGCGGTGCCCAGGAACGCGAATATGGCGCGTACGGAAAAATTTCTCAGGCGGCCACTGACACCGAATGTCAAAACCGTTCTGGCAACCGGGCTATCGGCGGATCGAGCAATGAGAAGACACCTGGCTGCCGTCGGGCTCTCATGAGCGAATTCACCCATTCTATCGAGGTACTGGAGCAAGAAGCTCCTTATTCTGACGTGCTTTTCTTCACGTTTGACGAGGCCGGGTTGAGGAGCAACTTGACGGGACATGTGCAATCCTCTCTGGCACGCACCGAGGGCAGGTGCCGCCGTCGACAGGGTCATTGAGCACAATTAAAGCGGGAACGCGGTTAATGATTGATGAGCGGTCGCGCGACTGTGGATCACGATCGCTATTGCTCATACGAAAGCCGCAGAGTCGTCATCCGCTTGCCATTACACACTGGCAATTCCAAACTCGGAGAAGGGCAAAAAAGCGACGATATCGCCGCGCCTTACCTCCTTCACCTCCTCCGGGATGTCGATCAGGCCATCGGCAACCCTAAGCCCCGTAATAAGGCCTGAGCCATCGCGCGGGAACTTGTCGACCGCGAGGCCTTCCGGGGTCTGAACCAGCATCCCGCGCCAGAATTCGCGCCGGCCCACTTTGCGGTTGGGGAACTCGAAGGCCGCCTTCATCGGCCACCGCCGCGGCTCCGGCCACGGAGCGCCAGACAGCCTGCGGAGCAGCGGCCATACGTACATCAGAAAGCAGACGAACACGGCAACTGGATTGCCGGGCAGGCCAACGACAATGCTGCGCCCAATTTGGCCGAACATCATGGGGCGCCCCGGCTTGATGGCGAGCTGCCAGAAATGGCGCGAGCCGAGCGCTGCAAGCGCCGCGCTCATATGATCCTCCTCGCCGAGGCTAGCGCCTCCGGACGTCAGGACGACGTCGTACGCTTCGGCTGCACGCGCGAGGCGCGTCCTCACTTCATTAGCATCATCCGGCCAGATGCCCAGGTCGTCGGCCTCGCACCCCGCAAGCGCGGCAAGCCCGGCCAGCATCGGCGCATTCGCATCATAAACTTGTCCGGGGATCAGCTCGGCAGAGCCAGGGCGGATCAGCTCGTCACCCGTCGAAACAACGGCAAGACGTAGGCGCGCGAAGCAATCGACCTCATTGAGACCAATGGAGGCAAGCGCGGCAAGGTCTTGCGGCCGTAGCACGTGGCCGGGTGAAAACAGCACGTCCCCTGCCCGCACGTCCTCGCCCGCTTGGCGAACGTTGGCACCTTGCTTCAGGCCGCCGGGGATGCGAACCTTCGCCCGTTGGCCGGCCGTGGCTTCGACCAACTCGCAATCCTCTTGCATGGCGACAGTGTCGAAACCGGGCGGCATCGCGGCGCCGGTGAAAATCCGAACGGCCGTTCCGGCCGGCGGCGGCTCCGTGACGGCATGGCCAGCCGCGGCCCGCGCCGAAATCTCCAGTACGGCGCCGTTCGACCGGTCGTAGCTTGCGTAGGCAAACGCAAAGCCGTCGACAGCCGAGTTCGTGTGAGCGGGAACAGGGCGGGGCGCAGAAACAGTCGTCGCTATGATGCGGCCGAGAGCTTTTGCCAGCGGCACCCGCTCGACCGATGCAATGGGAGACACGCGGTCGCGGAGCAGCGCGATGGCCTCGCTATGAAGCATGCGCTCTTGCGCGGGCCTGAAGCAATCGTCGATGAGTTTGCCGGACATGAGAACGACGCGTCCCGCGGTCTGGAAGGCTCATCCTTCCATGGCCCAACGACCTCATAGACTAGGACGGGACGATCTCGACGAGAAGCGTCGGGCGACAATTCGGCAGGCCGTGCTTCGCCGCATACCGTACGAAATCAAACCGCGCCGCTTTTAGAATGTCTGGATGAGGAAGAACAGACCAACGCCGATCGCAGGCCCCAGAATCGTGGCAAGCAACATCACAAGTAACGGCTTAGCCGTCATGATACTACCCCGCAACAAACCAACTCCGCTCGATGGCCCCCACGCTCGAGCGTACTGACTTGACCTGTGTCGCGCGCACCAGCCCCCACGGTGCCGGACACGCACTTAGGATACAATCAAATTTGGAATAATGCACCTGCAAATTGCAGAATCGCCGCTGGTCTTTGCGGTTCGGCAAGCATCACTTGCGACGCCTGCAATCTGCGCGGGAGAATTCCGAGATTTAGTTTGACTTCACAAGCTTAACAAAACGTGTGCAAGTGGTTCATTACAACCCGATACAACGGCCAACCAAATTCCTCCGTAGACCGAAGAGTCGAATCACGCCAGTTGTGACCGATTTGCGACAGTTCTACCCAATCCGAGCCTAAGTCCAGCCAGCCGGAGTTGGATCGCGAGCTATCTCATCTCAAAAAGTGGAAGCTGCCGCTCGTCCTGGTTCTTGGTCTCGTAGGCCAGTTGCTCGATACGGTCGAAGGGCACCTGCTCGGCGCTGATCAGGGATCGCTGCGCCTTGAGTGCGCGCACAACACCTTCCTGCACGAGATGGAACTCGCCGACGGTCTGCCCCGGCAGGACCGCAGCCGGATCGAGGCCGCTTTCGCTCTGGAACGCTGCCTTCAATTTGCGCAACGCCGTGTCCTCGCGGACGCGGCCGATGAACCAGGAGGTGATCTGGTCGCGGCTCTTGTAGTCCAGATCGCCCGGCGACTGCGTAGCGAGCATCAATCCGAGCCCTGCGGAGCGGGCACGTTTCAGCAGGCTTTGAAGCGGCTCGGCAGTCGCAGGCTTGGAATTCGCCGGGATGTAAAGGTCGGCCTCGTCGAACATCACGACGGCCTGCAGCTCGTCGTTCGGGTTGCGCTGGCAGAAGCGAAGCGCCTCCGACAGGAACTGGGCTACCCAGAACAGGATGTTCTCGTTGTCGCCCAGGAAGCCGGTGTAGATGATCGAGAGGCGCGTACGCCCCGGCCGCGCGTAGGGACCGATGCCAAGCAAAGCCTCCATGCGCAGGCTCTCGCCGCCGCCTTCGAACAGAGCCGAGTTACGGTGCCGGAGACTGTCGAGCTGGGCCACCAGATCGCGCCGGAGCTTTCCTGACGGGTCCATGCGCTGTGTCAGATCGGTCAGCTCCGGGTCCTCATCCTCAAGGAGATAGATGAGGTCATTGAGCGTGACCTCTGTACGAGAACGGCTGCCGAGGATCTTTAGTGCAACGGACAGCGTGCCCGACTGCTTCTGGTGCGTGGCCGAATTCTTCAGGTGCAGCATGTCGCCAAGCGCGGCCGCGGACAGGTTTGCCAGAAGCTGCTGCTCATGCTCCGGCAGCTCGCTGATGCCGTTCGGCAGAAGGGTAATGGAAATCGGCCTGCCAGAGGCGCGCCCGGGCGTGTAGACCGCCACATCGATCGACTCGGCGAGCTTCCTGCGCTGCTCACGGCGCTCATAAACCTCGTCCGGTGTATCGCGCCACACATCCGGATTGGCGTAGCTGCAGAGATCGCCCTTTCGGTCGAGCAGCACCGCGGGAATTCCGCTCAGCAGGAGCTGCTCGATGAGACTGAGCGCCAGGGTCGTCTTGCCCGAGCCGGAACCGCCGAGCACCGCGGCATGCCGCTTGAGCACATCGCGATTGAGAGTTACCGGCTTGCCGCTGCCGATCTCGCGCCCGGCGTAAATGCTCTTTCCGTCCCTGGGATTCTCGTCGAGGATGACCGACAACGGCAGCACGTCATCGTTGGCTGGCAGCGGCTCGCTTCTGGACGATGAGCCCCAACCGATCCAGTCGGCCCAGCTCCACCGAGGCGGCTTCTCTGTGACAGGCGGAATAGGTGGCGCAGATGGCTTCTGGGACGCCGGCTGGCTCTTTTGAGTGCTCTCCTCATCGAGCTTCGCCAGCCTCTCGCGCAAGGAGCCATTGCTGGCGGGCTGCGGCTCGGGAAGAGGCGCGCTTGCCGGACGCACAACTGAGGTGGTCGACGGCAGCATTCCGGCGGATTGGCCGAGAAGATCGAGCCGCAAGAGCTGCACAATCGGGATCATACCCGACAGCAGCTTCGCCTGGGCAAACCAGCGCGCGAAACCGGGATCGTAGCGGTGGTGCGCGTGGAACTCGCGCACCATCAACATGCGCTCCCAATCGGGAATCGGAACAAGCAGCGAGCGACCGCCGCTCTCCCGGAATTTCCGGAACGCCTGAGCAGTCTGGTTCTTTCGATTGGGCGGAAAATCGCTGGCCCGCAGCATGAATGAGGCGCGCCCGCCCATGTTGCTCAAGACCTTGTCGAGCTGGCGCTTGAGGCCGCCGCCCTGGGTGGGCCGGTTACAGAGAAAAACGCGTGAATCGAATGTCAGCCCGCTGCCATTCAGGCCACCGTGAGTCACCGAGAGATCGATGGCTGGAACGTCGTCGGCTACCTCCAGGCGCTCGATCCGGAGCTGGATCGTATCGCTCCACTCCTCGCGCGCGAGCCCCAGCGCGGCAACCAGGACATCCATCAACTCCTGATCGTTCGACGGAATCTCCGCCTCTGAGGCCTGCGTGAACCTCTGCCAGAGGTCGCGATAGTCGAGCTCCACGGCTGGCTCAGGTGGCGGCTCGTCGTTGCTCGGAGCAAAGCCGAGCGCCGCCGCGAGTGTGGAGATGAACCCGGCCTTCGGCTCGCGCACCTCGGGCTCGTCATCGGCCTCACTGGCCTGGTGAGCCCGCAGTCGGTTCTGGGCGTGCTCGAGCAGCCGCCGGGTCGAAAGCCCGCCGAATTCCTCGAAGAACTGAGGGCCAAAAAACGCAGCCGGATCAGGGAAAGTCGGTCCTCCCGCCCGACGCGAGGCTTCATACTCCAGCCGCTTGGCGATGATGAGCCGCGCCTCCTCGGGCGTCCGGGTCTCCAGCAGCGCGATCGGCCCCGCCTTCTCGATGCGGTCGATGTAGGACTGCGCGAGCACGCCCCGGACCTGGCCGTAGAAGTCCTCCAGGCACGAGATGAGGATGATCGAGGTCGGCACCCGGTTGGCGATCTGAATGAGGTCGCGCACCGCTTTCTGGAACCGCTCTTCCGCGTCGTCGAAGAAGCGCAGGTCCTCGACCTGGTCGATGCAGAACACCAACGCGGCGCGGTCGACGGTCCACATGATCTTGCCGAGCGCCTCGATGATCTCGAAAGCTCGGCCATCACCATTGTTGGGATCGAGCGCAGCCACCGCCGCCTGCGACAGCTCATTCAGCTGGCGGCCTTGCAGATATTGGCGCACACGCTGGTCAATGCGCGGGTCGCACCGCTCAAGATAAAGCAGTGCCCGGATGACGTTGACATCGAGATTCTGATCCGCAAAGGCGGGGCTGGCGATGATATCATCCGCAATTTGTAGGATCAGCTTCGCGAGCGCCTGATCATCGAGGCTCGCCTCGCGCAGCTTTTTCAATTCCCGCTCCGAAATGACGTTCGCGGAGGAGACCAACCGGTGGGTCAACCGAGCGAGCGCGCTCTTCCCACCGTGGTCTGGATCATAAGGCTTCTCGAGCGAGGCGATCAGACGACGGAGGTAGTAATCGGCATAGCTCGCCACGTCTGGCGTCATCTGGGCATAGCCGAAGTAAGCCTTGCCCTTGCGGTGCGCATAGGTCCTCAGCCCCCCAACAAAAGCATCTTCACCCGCGCCCCA
>QGVC01000591.1 GCA_003242645.1 Pseudomonadota bacterium | reverse complement strand
TGGCTTCGTTGCCGGATCCCCGGAGGCCTTCGAGGTTGGGGGGCGTTCGTGCCCCCCACGCCCGGCCTCCGGGCAGGGGGGCCCGACTCCAGCGAGCACTCGGTCGCCCGGATCGCGCCCTGGTTCGTCGCGACGATCGAGCATCGTCCTCCAACGCCCGAGGAACTGGCCAACTGGCTGAAACCCAAGATCCTCAATCCCGACCCGCCGCCGGAGATCGTCGCCGACATCATGAGCCGGCCGCCTCGACGGCGGCCTGAGCGACCCCGCCGCCCGCGGCTCCGCCGTCCCCCCCAGCAGCGCCACCACCGAGACCCCGCGCCTGGTCCCCTTCGCCCGCGGCCTGTACCACGTCCGCAACCGCACCCTCCTCCCCGGCGGCGGCGGCCACACCGCCATCGCCCTGGGGTCCCTCACCTGCGCCAACCCGCCGACGTGCTCAACCTGGACGCTCTCGCAGCAGGGCCTGTCGTCCGGCGCCGCGGTGCACGGGCGGTTCATGCAGGCGGATCCGAATGCGACGGGGCTTGTACTAATCCAATGGCCCCTACGACATGGACAGGCAATAGTTCCAGAAATCGATCAGTTTAACCTTGAGGGCGTATTCCGAGACGGTACAAATCGATATCAATATCTTGCAGGCAACGCGCTGCAAGTCGCCGATCCACTCGGTCTTTACATTCCACTGGATGTTGTTGACACCGTAGAATCCGGGCTAAGACTCGGTGCGATAGCCTTTCAGCTATTCGATGAGTACGCCGCCAACCAACGAGCAGACGCCATATGGGCCGAAGACTGGACCCAGGGTGATGACTGGTATTCTCAGTCTGGTCAGTATGATTATTACAGTCATATTCAAGAAGCTATAGATAATGAGTTGGAGGGGATAGGTCTTGCATCGGGCGCATTCACCGACGGGTCAATGGCGCGTCGAGGGGTGAGTCCTATTCGTGGCCTCTTGAGGGCAACTCGCATTGGATATCAGCACATTCGAAAGCAGGGCGCAGAGGTGGTCCGCGTGGGACAGCGGCTATCAAGCGGTCGACTTCGCTTCTGGGATGGAATCAAGCACAGTAACGGAGCAATCAAGCTCGCTATAGAAGTGAAGAGTACACGTACTGGATATATTAAGGCAAGTGCAAGAATCAAGCAGCAAATAAAAGACGATGCTGAGTTGATCAATCAGGGGGCAACTCCGCGAGTCCAGTGGCAGTTTATCCCACGGGCCAAATCTGTAACATCTATCAAGGCATCTCCACAGGTCATGAGATGGCTTCAAGATGCAGCAAAGGCAACGAACGGAAAGTTCAGTTGGACGGGACTTGCACCGTGAGACATGTCATAGTATGGTTGAATGCGCACAACAGTTGGATGTTTGAGCTCTGAAATGCTTGACAAGACGGCATGGGCTACAAGCATGACGCGATACAGAAGAATGCGACTGAATGTGCCAGACTGGGGCAGAGTAACACTCGCGCAAGGCCGAGCCTTCCTATCGGAGTGCTTGGCTGTGTTGCCGACAAGAATCGACTATCTCGAAGGGGTGACCGAGATGTCATGGCTCTACTCGAGAAAGGACCTAGACAGTTCGCGTGGGGCGGTAAGGAGATTCTGTGCGTGGGTGGACGATCTGCCGACCTTTCGCGTTGTCGGGCGAAGACCGTTGGGATCAATCGACGTTCTGAATCCGAAGGCAATCAATGCGATAAGAACTGCTGAGCAGGCAGTTGAGCTAGAGTGGCAGCAGACGGCAATCGGCATTAGTGTGCAGTACGATATGGCGTTTGTTATTGGTGAGTTCATGCGCGTGCGCTATCCATGGTTGAGGTGGGAGGTGGATGATGATAAAAGATCCATCTCATTTGCTATGCCATGTATAGGTGGTGGTAGCAGGGACACATATGAACGCATGAACGTTCTTCAGGTCAGCGCAACAATGTTATTGCGTTCAAAGGAAGATGGTACGGGACTGTATGCGGAATGGATGAGATGCCTGCCTCTCTGGATTGAGGCTATGAGGCAGGTGCCTAAGAACCCCTAACACAATGGCGCGCGGATTGCTCTTGGCCATGTGGTGCAAGGAGGCACACCCATGGCCAAGCCACTGCTGGATGACGAACTGTGGACGCTGATCGAACCTCTCATTCCCGTCA
>QGVC01000157.1 GCA_003242645.1 Pseudomonadota bacterium | reverse complement strand
GCCGTACTCCTTCGTCCCGGCGTGATGATAATACCCAACCTACTTGCTTCCGCACTTTGCGCAACGGAGCTTCGGTACGAAGGCTGCGCGGAGGGCACCGTGGCCCGGGCCAAGTCGATCGCGAAGCGCCAGAAAATCAAGGACCGCCATGTGCCGGCAGCTCGATTCGATGCAATAGGCCCAAATCCGATCGCCACGAGCGATGGCATCCGCGGTTATACAAGCTTGTCCTCGCATGCAGAACAGAAAGAGAACATCGCGGTTCGACCGTCAAGCCGAAGAGCGCAGCTATGCGACGAACATTGAGCCGACGCTCTGTATTAGCTCTTTTGGGGAATGGCCCACTGGTTTGACCGTCCATGGCACTGGACCATTAGGTCTCTCAATCGAGCCCGATCAGCAGGCGACCTATGCAATCGCAGGTTTTGCAGCCTACGTCCTGAGCTGTTCGCCTGCCGCGCTGAGAATCAATTCTGCCCCCTCGGGGGCGTGCTAGAGAGAAGCGCCAAACTCACTGAGAAAACTGGCCGGCTACAGCCATCGGTAAGGGACGTCATAGGAGCTCCGTTGGCGGACCTGATCGAGAGTGGCGAGGTGCAGTTTACGGTCGACCCAAAATTTCCCCAGGCAATAGGCATTGCCAACATCCTTCAGCACGTCGCAAGCCTCGGCAATTCTCGATGGGAAGTGTTGCTCAACGAGCATGGTGACTGCCGGGCTCTTTACCAACGGCTTCGCCATCGAGGACACTGGCCATCCGCTTACACTGAATAAGATTGTTCCACTAACACCTAACATTGCTATACGGATCCAGCCCAATATGCTTCCGCGTAGTGGTGCTACGCTGGATTTCCGCCATTTCTCACTCGAGGAGCGTGAGATACGTCGACAGGAAGCAATCGCGATAAACCGCGTCCTGGTGCGATCAGCGGAGGACGCTGTTTTCTCTTGCGATGAGCAATCATGGATCAAGAATTTTGTAAAAAAGAATCGAAATTTTCGTGTAGAGACGGAGAATATTCAAATCGGGGAAGAGGACGAAATACTTCAGTGGACGCGCCAGTTAGTAGCGCCTTACAGCCGGATATCCAGATCTGAGGACGAAACAAGCCGCAGCTTTCGGAGTGCTTCGAGCGAAATGTTTATGTGCTAAGGGGTTGCATCAAAACTGGAGGTGCACGCACTTCTGCGAGCATAACACGATACTTGCTTGGAAGGCGCTGCGCCGGGGGTATCAAGCCACAGGGGCAAAGGCAGAGAGGCCATCCCGGGTGGGGGTTTACCGATGTAGGACAGTGCTCGTTGAACTTGCGTAAATCCAAACTGGGTCCTTCATTCGGCTTTCCGGTCAACAGTCCAGACAGGAACTGCCATCGTGTCGCATATGTCACGAAAAATAACGCGCATTCGAGTGTTGATACCCACGCCAATTGCCGAGAAGCAATCGCGCCATCCGCATTCACAACGAGAGCAGGAATTCGCAACCCGACACCGGGCAGCGGGCGATTTCTCTGCGTGCGGCCTAGTCGTCAGCATGTCGATCGAAAACGCGAGTTCCCCCGCGGCTTTGCCTCTCCAGCTTGTGTCTGCGATGGTGCGCATAGAGCGCGGTCCGGCGCTCGTTTAGTCTGTCAGTTGCACGTGTGCGCGGCGCTTCAAGCATCGTCCCGCCACCCAAATTCTAAAGTACGCGGCGAGTTTGTCCGTAATCGTCGGCGGTAAGCACCGTCCCTCCGTCCAGGCCACGACGAATACACCTCGCCCCACTTGCGAGAGGCGAGCCAAACGAAAAGGGACCTCCCTCCCATATTTCCCACAGCATTTAAGTAGCGTGCGGGGTCTAGCGCTGCTCGTTTGTCAACTCAAACGTCAACTGGATCGCGCCATGGGAACGCTGGACTTCCCGGTGTCCAGAACTCAACAGCCTCAGCGTGTTGATCGTAGAAGTCGCGATCCACACTCACTCGGATTGGTGAAGGCAAGTCGACGCTTACAAACCGATAGTCCTTCTCGCCAAGCCGGCTCGCCTCCACCCCAACAGGCAGCAAGTCGGGATCATCGAGCAACCGCCGCAGATCGTCGAGCGTCAATGCTGGCTCAGGCCGAGGTGGTAGTTCCATCAACTCTTCGACCATATCATCGAGGGTCGGGGTCGAATCTTCTGCCTCGTCGATTTCTTGAACAATCTGGCTGACCGCATCTTGGCTGCGTTGGGGCTCCGACCCGCCGGAGAGAACTGTGTCCTCGATAAGTTTTGGTAGCCGGCTCAAAATCGGTTGTAGTCCGCCAACAACTCCCTCAAACAATTTGATGCGCCCCCGCAATGCAAGAAAGATGTCAGCTTCAACCGTGTCCTTGTAATGCAGGTTGATTATACGAATATTGGCGTATTTTTGTCCTAACCGATCGACGCGACCAATCCGCTGCTCAACTCGCATAGGGTTCCACGGCATATCGTAGTTCACCAGGGCACCGCAGAATTGGAAGTTGAGGCTTTCCGCCGCCGCGTCGGTGCACACGAGAACATCAGCGTTTCCTTCGCGGAAGCGCCGCTTCACGTCATCGCGTGAAATGATGCGCCACTCTCCATGCGTGGTTGGGATTTCTCCACCGCGACCTGAAAAGCACATGACCGAGTACCCGGCTGCAATTAGGTGGTTCCGCAGATAGTCCATAGTGTCCGCAAACTGCGTAAACACCATAACTTGCCGGTAGCCCGAAGCGCGCAGGGAATCCAAGACCGAGATGAGTTCGCGCGTCTTGGTGTCCATGGGAAGCGCGGAAATAGCCTTGATAAGGTCGTTGATGGCCTCGGCGCCTTCCGCAGCAAGGGCACGTTTCGCGTCCTCAATCAGCTTTTCTTCGTCGATGTCCTCGCCTGTATCGATCCGGTCGGCGGCAGCCTCTTCCAAGAGGGCGACCTGATCAGAGTAAGCGCCCATCAGTTCCGCTCGCCGGCTCTCCAGCGTTTGGCGCAAAGCATAGAAGCTGGAAGCGAGCCTTCGACGATACACCGTCATCACAAAACCGACGGCATTGCGTTCACCGGGATCGGCTGCCTTGTAGGTGCGTCGGATATAGTCTTCGACACGCGCGTAGAGCGCTGCCTCCTCAGGAGATAATTGGATAAATCGATCAATCACCTCCCGCTTAGCTATCGGTGTTGAGATCTTTCCGGCCTCGAAATAGCGACGTAGCAGTTCACGCGTATGACGAGAGACGAGGGCTCGGACCGGGCTCCGTCGACGGATTACTTTGAGTGCTGCCCGACGGTCGTCCTCCGTTAGCATTCGACGCGGTGTGCTTGCAGTGTCTCTTAAGGCGGCAAGGATTCTCCGCGCTCTTATAGGCGTGACGCCTGTGATGCGCTCCACCTCGACTTGAGAGAGCGGCCCAAAAGCCCGCTCAGAAGCCCGAAAAAGCTCTGCAAGCCAGTCGAACGTCCTTTGCTCTACGTGAGATCGCGACGACACTTCGAAAAAGCGCGTGAAAGTCGATCGCGACCACTCCGGGGGCAAGCCGAGCAAATCGAGCAGATCCCACAGCTCGCTTGGATGTACCTGCATCGGGGTTGCGGTAAGGAGCACCAGCCCCGCAGTTTTGGTCCGCAATCCTCGCATTAACTGCAGGAGTCGATTAGGCCCCTTTTCTTGCGGAGTGCCGGCACCGCTAGTGCGAGCGTGGTGCGCTTCATCGAGGAGAACTAAGTCCCAGGGCGCGGCATCCTCCAGGATCTCGCGCTGTCGATCGGCTCGTCGTGCGAGATGGCTCGACATGATGATAAACGGCTCTTCGTGCCACCGCTTGCGATCAATTAACCGTTCCGTCTCCGTACGTGCTGGTGACGCGAGCCAAGTCAACTTCTGGCCATCATAGATGGGCCAGCTCAAGTTGAACTTTTCCCTCAACTCAATTTGCCACTGCTGGCAGCTCACCTTCGGGGCTAACACGAGAACTCGTTTAGCCCGGCCGGCGAGCCACGCTTGGCGCAATAGCAGCCCAGCTTGGATCGTCTTGCCGAGCCCCACCTCGTCGGCGATCAGGAGCCGCGGGGGCCATTGATCGTACATGCGATGGAAGGCTCGGATCTGATGCGGCCAAGGCACCACCGCTGAAGTCGCCTCACCCACACGGTCACCGCCAACCGGCTGGCGGGCGGCGGAATAGATACGCTCCCAAACAGCAGCGCGCCGTTCGTCGGGCAGGAGTGAGTTGGCTGGGGAGGGGCGATCGACCGAGGACGGTGGATCAGTATCAGCGACATCTGATGCTAGCTGGGCGAGTCTGCGAGGGCGTGCTCCGTCTTCAGGGAGAAAGCGCATCAGCCTTCGGCGCACCGCCTCAGGGACATCGAGCGTGATCGCGTATCTAGCTTGATTCGCCCAGAGCTTGGCAAAACGCGCCTCCTGCTCGGCAACGCGATCCGGATCCTTCCAAGACGTGAAAACGTGAAAAGACTCCCAGTTGCGTGTCCAGCCGTGCTCGGTCTCGTTGATGCTGCCGGAGAAGGCTATGCGCTCCCCAGTCTTGTCTTCGATAATGCCCGTCTTTTCATGGAAAATGCCGGCATCCATTGCCGGCCGACGCTGCTCATCACAAGGTACGGCTGCCTTTACCTCCAGGTAGCCATTCGCGATCATCCATGCGAGCAATTCAAGGGCCTCCTCATCTTGCGAGGAGGGAGTAAGTTCCGGCATGCGCAAAAGTGCAGCCTCAACAGTACTGCGCAGGGACTCCCCCTTGGAGATTGCATCGATCTCGGGCTGATCCAGAGTGCAGCCGACGATAAGGCGCATCCGCCCGCCGTTTGCGACGAGTCGTTCGACACCGCGCGCAGCCAGCGCCAGAGCGCGGGCGGAAAAGTAACCCGTCGTGCGGTCGTACCGTATGGCGGCCGAGAGGGCTGGAACGTAAAAAATTTTGACGAGGTCGCCATCGTCGGGCGTGTAACTGAGCCGCCAGTCGTTATCGACGAGCAGGCTCACACCTACGCCTCCTCATCGAAGAGAGAGAGCTGATGTGGCTCGTTGATCCGCTCGGCGAAGGCCAGACGGCGCAACTTTTCTAGAGCTTCGAAGTCGTTGGCAGCAGCTTTCGCGTCTTCACCCTCAACCACGTCGAAGCCGACAAAACTGCGCGACGGGGGCAGAACCTCTAGGATGGCTTCAAGCGCTGTTAGGAAAGCCGGGTCTTGGTCAAGATGCGCATCTTTAATTAGCTCGCGTGCAGCCTCCAGTGAGCGGCTGCGTCCAGTGTAGGCGGCATGATGGATAGCGTCGATCATGGCAACAGATCCATCCGGCGGGCCGAGCCTACCCTTGGCGACGCGGGTGACGCTATCCCAAAGCCTCAGATTGGCGCCCTTTTTCTCGCACAACCGACCGACAATTTGGGTTTCCAAGTCGACGCCCACTGCTCGGGCGAGGCGCAAGCCTTCGTCAAAGCTGAACTGCGGGGCGCGGAATGCTTCCCACGCTAGCACCACCCAAGCTGTCACCGGATCGAGATCGGCGCGGTTCATATCGGCTAACTTCCGGAGCTTCCATGCCTGCACTTCGCGACGGGCGGTCGCTAGCGCATCCTCCGCAGTGACGGCGTATTCGTCGTAACTATCCCCGAACATCTCGGCTTGGCGCTTGCGTTTAGCTTTCTCGACGTTCGGGCGCGGGGTGCCGCGTGTGAGCGGCCAGTGGCGAGAAAGTACTTCAAGCGCGGGGCCAAAGCTTGCAAGGTAGAGATCAACACCGGCAATACCCGCCGCTTGAAATTCGTCCATGCGAGCCCGCACGGCCTCGGCAACCTGCGGTTCGACGTCCTCCCAGTAAACAGTCTCGTTGTCCGAGCGCTTTTTGCGTGGGCGGCAAACCAACAAGATGGTAGAGTTCGCAGCAGCTTTGTCCTTGATGTGTAGAGATCCCTCCGCTTCCGTGTTGACGGGCCAGGAGGCGGTTACCACGAAACCAGCCTCCATAAGGCCCATCGTGAGCGCGTCCCAGGCGCCGGTGTCTTTATGGGTGAACATTACGGTCATAATGCCATTAGGTTTTAAAATGCGGCGACACTCTGCGAAGATAGCCGCCATCTTTTGCTGATAGTCACGGGTCGCAAGTTGGTCCGCAGCCTTTTCACCTTTGAACCGTGCTACGTTGGCAACCGCTTCCGCCTCCTTATCAGTCAAGCGACGTGTGAACAGCTCGGGCAACACGAGCCCTGCCGTGCGCTTGAGCCACACGTAAAAGAAGTCCGACAGCTCTGCGTACATCACATTGGCGCCATAAGGCGGGTCGATTATCACGGCGTCAACGGAGTTGTCCGCAATGTGATCGAGTGAATCGCCTGGCTTACAGGTGATGACCGGTTGGGAATCGAGCAAGTCCTTGCGCCCATGGAAGAAGAGGGAGTTTCGCTCAGTTGGCCCACCAGAGAGTTCGACTAATTCGCGGATGCACTTCGCGGTCTGCTCCACCGCCCAGTCGTACCCCAACCCCTCAACCAGTATTGCCATCTCAGCATACGACCAGCAGAACGCGAAGTCATGGCGATTGAATGTATTAGCAACGACTTCGCGTGTCGGCATCCACACTGACATGCGGGAATTGTAGTTGAGCAGCTTGTCGAGGGTGAGTGAGAGGTAGACGTACGCCGCCTTACGAGCTTCCGTCAGGCGGCCGGCGGCTTCGTCCTCTTCGTACAGTTCCCGGAAAGTCTCCACGGCAAGACAGTGACCGAGAAGTTGGCGCGGAGAGAAGAGGTCTCGCCAAGTTTTCATGCCGTAACGAATCGGCTCAGACGTCTTGTTGCCGTCCTCCGGCAATGGCTCGGTTGGCACGACACCTGTCGCCTCCCAGGCAGGCAACTTCTCCCGAAGGAATGCAACAATGTCGGCGGTGTTCTCATCCTCAGGATGGGGCGCACGGTAGCCACGTACCCATTTGGGTTTGCCAAGCTTGCCAGACTTTAGTCGCTTCTCGACGCGCCGCTTGTAGACTACGGCGTAAAGCTGATCTCCCATTTGCCCGGCTTGGGCCTGACGCTTTACCTCATCACCATCTACCACACGGGAACAATCGGGATATGGGCAGCGCGCAACCCCGTCGGTCACAGTGCCCTCAGACTGCTGCGATACCTTCGACACAATTTCGAAGCGGCAGATACGTCCTTCGCTTCCAGGCCCGCTGGCAAGCTCGGGCACGAGCCGCACTCCGGTCCCGTCCGGTGCAAGTCGCCAATTGGGGGAAAGAGGGATAAGACCGTCACAATAAGGGCATCTAATGGTGCGGGCCCATAGGTAACCTTCGACGCGTCCGCCTTCAGGTTCTTTAGGATAAACTCCCTGGAAGGCCGGTTCGAGACGCGACTTCAACTCACGCGCGAGCGCGTCAAATTCGTTTTTGAGCTGGTCTCCTAGGCGGCCGGGATAGTCCAACGTGGCGTATAGAATTGCGCCAGCAACCGGATTGAGATCGTTGGCGTAAACCTTAAATCCTAACCGAAGTGCTTCAAACGGGATACTTCCACCACCAGCAGTGGGATCAACAACGACAGCCTCAGAACATCCAGTCTGCTTGATCCATTCAAGGTCGGTCCAATTTGGGAGGTACTGAAATGCGCGCCTATATCCGTACGGGTTAGGTCCAAGATCCTCGCCACTTTTTTTCGCACGATCTAACTTGCGCCGAGTTGAAACGGGGTCCCCGTGAATACCCAGCACGTGCATGAACTTATCACGGTCCGCATCGGCGGGAAGCAGCGAAGCGAGGATCGCAGCGCGGCTCGCTACGAGGGGACGTCGTGCCCACCAAACGTGCAAGTAGTAAATCGCGGGGAGCGCAGTCATAGAACGGCGCTCCCGGACGCTCTCCTCGCTCAGTGCCGCAATCGGCAGCCAGCGCTCGATGAGGCGCTCGTCCGTCCTTTCGCCGTCTCCTATCGCTCCGGATCGGTCAGTAACATCCTGAGCGCTGCCAGTAGGGGACGGGGGTCTTTCCGTAAGATGGCCATTCCGGTCCAAAATGCCGCCGCCTCCCCCGACATGCCCTCAATGCCTTCCCCAACGAGGCGCATTGAACCCCGGTTC
>QGVC01000590.1 GCA_003242645.1 Pseudomonadota bacterium | reverse complement strand
CCAATGCCTGGGATGTCACACTCCGGGCGGCTCCGCGGTCATGTTTTCCGGCATGACCCCAGGTTCCACGGAGCTCATGGTGATCAAGAATTCCGCTCCCGTTTGCGTTGCCATTGTCTATCACACCGGCTATGGCCATACCGGTCGCCAGGCAGAGGCCGTCAGGCAAGGCGTGGAGGAAGTAAACGGCGTCACGCCGCTCCTGATGTCGGTGGAAGATGCTGAGAAGCGCTGGGAGGAGCTCTCAGCCGCACAGGCCATCATCTTCGGCACGCCGACCTACATGGGCGGACCATCGGCGCGGTTCAAGGCGTTCCAGGACGCCACCTCTCATGCCATCCTGGCCAAGGGCTATCTCTGGCGAAACAAGCTCGCCGCCGGCTTCACCAACTCAGGTGCACGAGCGGGTGACAAGCTGGCCACCCTGATCCAGCTGGTGATTTTCGCCGCTCAGCACGGCATGCATTGGATCAATCTGGATCTGCCTCCGGCCAACAACTCCACCACGGGGTCCGAGAACGACTTGAACCGGCTGGGGTTCTGGCTGGGTGCTGCGGCTCAGTCGAACGTCGACGAAGGCCCCGATACCGCCCCTCCGGAATCCGACATCGCGACGGCCCGCTATCTTGGCAGGCGCGTTGCCCTGGTTACCCTGCAGTTCGTCCACGGCCAGCAGCTCGTATCCATGGCTTTCTAAGCTCTTTCGGGGATCGCCTGTTGAAATGCAGCCCGACAAGCTCTTCGCCGCCTTGCGACCCAGTCTGATCCGACTGGCCTACCGCATGCTTGGATCCGTCAGTGATGCCGAAGATGTCGTTCAGGAAGCGTGGATGCGATGGGACAGGTCGGAGCACGATGCGATACGCGAGCCCGCCGCGTGGCTCACGACCACCGTGACCCGGCTCTGTCTCAATGAGCTGGAGTCCGCACGACGCAAGCGGGAAACCTACGTCGGCGTCTGGCTGCCGGAGCCCGTGATCGAGGATGAGGAAACGGAATCCATCGACGACATCGCGCTGCCATTGATGATGGCCCTCGAGCGGCTGTCGCCTCTGGAACGTGCGGCTTTCCTGCTCCACGACGTCTTCGGCATGAGCTTTGACGAGGTCGCCGATGCGATTGGCCGTCGCGCCGCGGCATGCCGCCAGCTCGCGAGCCGGGCGCGGAAACACGTCAGGGCCGCCCGTCCACGTTTCACCGTCACCAGGGAACGGGGGCAGGAGATCGCCGCCGCCTTCTTCGCCGCCTCGCGCGAGGGAGATCTGGAGAGAATCCGATCGCTCCTGGCCGACGACGTCATCGCCTATGCCGACGGCGGCGGCAGAGTGCCTGCATCGATGCACCCGCTGGTCGGCATCGATGCAGTGATGGCGCGCCACGCACAGCTGGCCCAGGAGTTCAGAACGTCGCCGTCGCAGCTCGTCCGTTATGCATACATCAATGGACTGCCCGGCTTCATCACGATCGAGGGCCATGGAATCGTACAGACCACGGGCCTGCTGATCTCGAAAGGCCGGATTTCGGCCATCTACATCACGCGGAATCCGGAAAAGCTGCGACACGTGGAGCGCGTTTTTTGTCGCGGTCGGACTGACACGGTGAACACGGACGATTCCAGTTCGCTACGACCGCCCCACTCTCCAGCGCTCACGAAACTTCCGGAGCACAGCGTTCAATCGGAGAGGATGAAACGCAAGTCCATCAACACACCGCCGGCCGTCAACCCTTGTGCATGCACGAGCGAGGCGTAGGTGAAATATGGCGGTGAATAGCCTGGTGCTTCCTGGATCGCGACACGTAGCGCCTTGCGCGCACGCTCGGGCTGTTTTTGCCGCAGCAGTGAGACCCCGTAACCGAAGTTGAGCATCACGTCTTTCGGGAAACGCTTCACACCTTCCGCGAAGGTTCTCAGCGCCTCTTCGACGTTCCCAGTGCCGTCCTGACAGCTCGCGGCCACCGCAAACGCCAGCGCCCGGGCTGCGGACCTGATCTGGCTGCTGCGGCGCGCGTACTCGATGCACTTGTCGTAGTTCTTGAGAGCCTGGTACGACATCGCCATCTCGCAGAGCACCAGGCCATCGTCCGGGTTTTCCTCGAGCAGCGATTCGTAAACCTTGATTGCGGCTTCGTAGCTCCCCTGATCGTGCAGCTCGACCG
>QGVC01000589.1 GCA_003242645.1 Pseudomonadota bacterium | reverse complement strand
GATTGCCATTCTGGCGATGGGGATTCCGGTTTTCATGATGGGCCGAGAAGGCGGAGCGCGAAGCTGACTGCCCCGCATCGGCGCCGACCAGAATCGAAACATGGCACCCGCTACATGATGCTGGGTAGCCAAAGCACGAGCGAGGGGAACAGCGTCAGTATTGCGATAGCAATGATCTCGATCACCACGAATGGCAGGGCTCCCCAAATGATTTCATTGATGTGGAGATCCGGTGCCACTCCTTTGATCACGTAAAGATTCAAGCCCACCGGAGGCGTGATGACCGCCATTTCGCAGGCAATGATCATAATCACACCAAACCAAATGGGATTGAAGCCAAGAGCTGTAACCACGGGAAGAAGAATCGGCGTGGCGATCAGGATGATCGATACGATGTCGAGGAACATCCCGATGACCAGCAGGAAAAGAAGAATCAGGCTCAGTATGACCCATGCCGGATAGTCGACCTGCGCGATCCACATCACGAGGGTCTGCGGGATCATCAAACGGGTGACGATGTACGCAAAAAGCAGCGCCGCCGTTAGGATGAGCAATATCATTCCGCTGGTTACGGCGGTCGACCGGAAGATTTCCAGCACCTTTTCCAGCGAGAGCTGGCGATCCAATCCTGCAATGAGGAATGCACCCGCGGCGCCAAGTCCAGCGGCTTCAGTCGGCGTTGCAATTCCGAGATAGATGGTTCCCAGGACCAGGAACACGAGCAGCACTGCTGCCCACACTCCCTTGAGTGCGCTGAACCGCTCTCGCCATGTTACGACCGAGTCAACGCGGGGCGCAATGTCTGGCCGCAGCGTGGCAAGCACGCCGACGTAGAGCATCATCAAAACAGTGATCAAAATCCCTGGAACGATGCCGGCAATGAAAAGCTTGCCGATCGATTGATCCGCCATTTCTCCGTAAAGGACGAAACCGATGCTGGGTGGAATAAGCAACGCCAGCGCCCCCGCGGCCGCAACGGAGCCGCCGGCCAGGCTGCCGGCGTAACCACGCTTAAGCATCTGCGGCACCGAAAAGCGGCCAATCGTGGCCGCGCCAGCGACGCTGACGCCGCTCATTGCGCCGAATAGGGCGCAGCTCCCGATGCTGGCAACGGCGAGATTGCCCGGGACGCGATTAAGCCAAAGATTGAAGAGGTGGTATAGGCGCCCGCCGATATCGGTGCGCGCGATAACCTCGCCCATCAAAATAAAAAGCGGGATCGCAATAAGTGAGTAGCTGGCCAAACCACGGTGAAGGATATCCGGCACGGCCATCAGCCCGTCGAATCCGCCGTGCATGTATATGCCGAGACAACTTGCGACGCCGAGCGCCGCAAAAATCGGAGCTCCGGCAACGAGAAGGACAGCAAACAACGAAAGGACGGCACTGATGATGGTGATGGAGTCTTCCATCAAGCGCGCTCCTGAGTTTCACCGAAAGCGAGCCGAAGGGCTGAGATAAGCTTCTGAATCTCGACGAGACCAAGTACGCCTGCGCCAATAGGGATCAGCACGTAAGCTGCCCACAGCGGGAACGCCAACAAGGAGGCAGAGCGATAGTTGTGCTCGATCGCGTCGATGACGCTGGCTGTTCCAACCACGACTAAGATCGTGCAGAATACGAGGACGGTCGCATGTCCTATCGCGCGTGATATGGCCTGGCCACGCGTCTTAAGACGCTGGCTCAAGGCTTCCATGCTCACATGGCGATCCACTGTCGATACCCAACCGGCAGCCATCCAGGTCGCCACGACCAGCAGATAGGCGCTCAGCTCGAAAGCATGGATGCTTGGACGGTGCAGGACATAGCGCGATAGCACTGCGTAGACTGTAAGCACCAGCAGCGCCAAGAGCGCGATTTCCGAAATCAAGATTCCGATACGGCTGATTCTATCGGTTATTCGACCCAACCAGTGCATGGCGCCTCGCAGGTCTGGATGGAGAAGCTCTGCGGATTACATCCGCAGAGCTTTGGCCCTATTTGTTGCTCTTCGTCTGATTGACGATGTCCAGATACTTCTGGCCGTTCGGGACAGACTGGATCCACTCGTCAACAGCCGGCTGAGTGGCCTTGCGCAATTCGTCAATCACTTCAGGGGGAAGTCGATGGACCTTCACGCCCTTGGCCTCATACTGAGCGATTGCGTCAGTAATGAAAG
>QGVC01000588.1 GCA_003242645.1 Pseudomonadota bacterium | reverse complement strand
GGATGCAAGATGGGTTGAGAGCGGGAACTTGCCGCCGGGATAGCTCGGAATTTTCGGCTCGCTGTCCCAGGTGCGCGAGACGAATACGTCCGTGTCGCGCAGGCCTTCGAAACGGACGATTTCGCCGCCAAACACGAACGTGTCACCGACCTGCAGCTCGGCGATAAACATCTCATCAATCTCGCCGAGCACCCGCCCGCCGGTGAGCCGCGCTGCGTGTCCGGGTGCTGGGACACCGCGACGCCGAACCAGACGCACCTTCAGCATGGGCGCGTCGACGATCGTGCCGGCATTCATCCGGTACTGCTGGGCAATGCGCGGATGGGCTATCCGGAGGCGGCCATCGTCCATCGGCCGGAGGCGCGCGAAGCGCTCATAGGTTCGGAGGGAGTAGCCGCCGGTTGCAACGAAATCGACCACGCGATCGAAATCCCGGCGGCTGAGGTCCGCATAGGGCTGGGCGGAGATCACTTCGTTGTAAAGCTCGTCCGGATGGAACGGGCCCGCAGCTGCCGTCCCCAGCACGTGCTGGGCGAGCACATCCAGTGCTCCTTTCCGGGAGAGCACCACATCCTGAACGCCTTCGAGCGCCGCATCGAGAGCCGCGCGGCATTCGAGCACCTCGAAGCGGTTCGACGGCACCAGCAGCGCCTTCGACGGCTCGTCGAGGCGGTGATTGGATCGACCGATGCGCTGGATGAGCCGGCTCGCCCCCTTCGGCGCACCGACATTGATGACGAGGTCGACATCGCCCCAGTCGATGCCGAGATCGAGCGTCGAGGTCGCTACTACCGCCCGGAGCCGGCCCGCGGCCATGGCCGCCTCGACCTTGCGCCGCTGCGTGGCATCGAGTGAGCCGTGGTGCAGCGCGATCGGCAAATTGTCGTCGTTGATCCGCCACAGCTCGTGGAAAAGGAGCTCCGCCTGAAAGCGCGTGTTCACGAACAGCAGCGACATCCGGTGCGCCTTGATGGCCGCATAGACGTCGGGGAGGGCGTAAAGCGTCGTATGCCCAGCCCAAGGCACCGGGTTCTTGCTTTCAAGCAGCCGAATGTCCGGCTTTGCCCCACCGGTGACGATAACTAGGTCGGCGAGGTGGATGGCCCGGTCGGGCTCACGCTGCGGCAGGAGGAAGGCTCTCAGCTCGGATGGGCGTGCGACGGTGGCGGAAAGACCGATGCGGATCGCGTCCGGCGCCAGGGTGCCGAGTCGGGCGAGATCGAGCGCCAGCAGGTCACCGCGTTTCGAGCCGACGAGCGCATGCAGCTCATCGAGGATGATCGTGCGCAAGTCCGCGAAGAGGTAAGCCGCGTCCGCGTGGCTCAGCAGCAAGGCGAGCTGCTCCGGCGTCGTAAGCAGCATATCGGGCGGGCGCACCCGCTGGCGCTGCCGTTTGCCGACCGAGGTGTCCGCTGTTCGCGTCTCGATGCGCACAGGAAGCTGCATTTCCTCGACGGGTGTCAGCAGGTTGCGCGCAACGTCGACCGCGAGCGCCTTGAGCGGGGAAATATAGAGCGTGTGCAGACCGGCGCCCCGCCGGGGCCGTTCGCCGGAGACCAGCTCGACAAGGCTCGGGAGGAAGCCCGCAAGCGTCTTGCCCGCACCGGTCGGAGCAATGAGCAGCGTCGAGCGCCGTGCCCGGGCCTTTTCCAGCATCGCGCGCTGATGCGGCCGGATGGTCCACCCGCGCGAACGAAACCACTGCTCGAAGCGCTCCGGGAGCAGCGGTTCGGTCCGTATCTCGGCTGCGGAAGAGTTGGTTCGCCGTTTACGGGTCATGTAGCTCGCGAGGCGCCGAGACGCGGCTGAGCGTCTGCTCGAAGGTTTAGTCCTGGTGCGATCTATGCTAGAGGCTCGGGTCGCGCGGAGAGAAGCGCCTCTCCCTGCGGCGCGGCGGCTCAGCAAGGCTGGAGAACATGGAATACAACAGATTTTTCGGCGGCAATCCTCTCGGCGTGGTCGTCCGCCTGGCGCTGATCTCCATTGTCGTCGGCGTCGTGATGTCGGCGCTCGACATCCGGCCGGACAACATCCTCCTCTTTCTCGATCGGACGTTGCAGCGCATCTGGGAGATGGGCTTCGGCTCCATTGAGTGGCTGCTCGAGCACCTCCTGCTCGGTGCAATGGTTGTAATTCCGATCTGGCTCATTGCGCGGCT
>QGVC01000156.1 GCA_003242645.1 Pseudomonadota bacterium | reverse complement strand
CCTTTGGGCACGCCATGTTCTTCGGCTTCGCGGCCTACATTTCGGCGTATACGGTCAAATCATGGGGCTGGTCGCCGGAGTTTGGCATCCTCGCGGGCGCGGCGGTGGCTATGCTCATGGGCGTGGTGGCGGGCTCCATCGCCATTCGCCGTCAGGGCATCTACTTTGCGATGGTGACGCTGGCCCTGGCGCAAATGGTTTTCTTCTTCTGTCTGCAGGCGCCGTTCACTGGAGGTGAGGACGGCATTCAAGCTGTTCCGCGGCGGCCAATGTTCGGCTTCCTCGATATCAGCAACGACCTCGTTTTCTACTACGTTGTCCTTGTCATCTTCGCGGCTGGCTTTCTCATTATTCATCGCACCATCCATTCGCCGTTCGGCCAGGTGCTGAAGGCGATCCGGGAGAACGAGCAGCGCGCCATATCCCTCGGCTACAGGGTCGATCAATACAAGCTTATGGCCTTTGTGATATCAGCGACCTTGTCGGGGTTAGCCGGGGCCACCAAGGCGATCGTCTTCCAGCTCGCCTCGCTAACCGACGTGACGTGGCAGATGTCGGGTGAGGTGGTCCTGATGACGCTGGTCGGCGGCATGGGCACGGTCTTCGGCCCGATGGTCGGCGCAGCGGTGATCGTCACCATGCAGAACTATCTCGCCGGATTTGGCGAATGGGTCCTGGTCATCCAAGGTGTGATTTTCGTGGTGACGGTGCTTCTGTTCCGCCGCGGAATTGTCGGCGAAATCACAGCGTTTCTGGAGTCCCGGAGCGCCCGGAAGGCGCTGGCAGCCGAAGGCGCCAGTCAGGCAGCCTGAATCAAAAGCGCCCCTTTTCGGGGAAAGGGGCGCTTTGTTCTCAGGTGTCGAGCTTGATCAGCTGGTCACGTCCGCGGCAACACGCATGGAGACAATCCTGTCTGGATCCACGACGGGCTCGCCGCGCTTGATTTTGTCGACGTTCTCCATGCCTTCGATGACGTGGCCCCAGACCGTATACTGCCGGTCGAGGAAACGGGCATCGTCGAAGCAGATGAAGAACTGGCTATCGGCCGAGTTCGGTGATGCGGCACGCGCCATCGACACCGTGCCCCGCACATGCGGCTCCGAGTTGAACTCCGCTGCGAGCTTCTGGCCCGAGCCTCCGGTACCGGTGCCGTAAGGGCAGCCCGTCTGGGCCATGAAACCGTCGATCACGCGGTGGAACGCGATGCCGTCATAAAAGCCCTGGCGTGTCAGCTCCTTGATACGCGCGACATGATTGGGCGCGAGGTCGGGGCGCATTTGAATAACAACGCGGCCCTGCGTCGTCTCCATGATCAATGTGTTCTCGGGGTCTTTGATCTCGGCCATTCGGCGTCCTTCCATTCATCGCTGTCCAACCGACCTTACGTGGCACCGCAGAGACGCCGACGCAACCCAAACTGCACCGGGTCGCCGGAGAAAAAAATTGTGATGAGCGCCCCGCCCGGTGCCAAGCACACGCTACTTGCGATCGGCCAGCACGTACATGCGGACGATCCTATCCGGGTTGGTCACTCGGCCTGTTCCCGGCTCTCCGCGCTTGATTTTGTCGACGTGCTCCATGCCATCGATCACCTGCCCCCACACCGTGTACTTGCCATCGAGATGCGGTGCGCGGTCGAACATGATGAAGAACTGGCTGTTGGCGCTGTTGGGGTCCGCAGTGCGCGCCGCGCCGACCACTCCGCGCTCGAACGGCGTAGGTGTGAACTCCGCCGGCAGATTCCCGTACTTCGATCCGCCAGTGCCATCACCTCTCGGATCGCCGGTTTGCGCCATGAAGCCGTCGATCACGCGGTGGAATGTGAGACCATCGTAGAACCCTTCGCGCGCGAGTTGTTTGACGCGCTCGACGTGTTTCGGCGCAAGGTCAGGCCGAAGCGCGATGGTCACGCGCCCCGTCTTGAGCTCGAGAATCAGGGTGTTTTCAGGGTCAGGCGATGTCTGCGCCCGCGCCATCCCAAGGCCAAGCACGATGCTCAGCACGAGGGCGAATGAGAGAAAACGGATCAAAGGTTGGCCTCCTTGATGCTCGATCTGGTGAGATGGACGGGGCCCATGTGGCCGGAGTTTGGCGGTTCCTCTAGCTTGACGGTTAACCTGTTCGAGCCTTCGCCTTCATCCGGGCTTTCAGCTTGCGCGCCACGGCCGGTGACACGAACGAGGAGACATCGCCGCCCATGGCCGCGATCTGGCGGACAAAGGTCGCCGCAATGTGACGTGTACCCGGGCTGGCGGCCAGGAAGATCGTCTCGATGTCCGGCGCCATCGTTCCGTTCATGCCGGCCATCTGCATCTCGTAATCGAAGTCCGTCCCATCCCGCAGGCCTCGGACGATAAACCGCGCGCCATGCTCGCGCGCGGCATCGACCACGAGACCATCGAATGTGACAACCCGAATACTGCCGCCATGCTTCCGCGTCAGCGCGCGCGCTTCTGCCTCCACCATCGCAACGCGCTCTTCGGCGGTGAAAAGCGGAACCTTGCCATGGTGGACACCGATGCCAATGACAAGCTCGTCAAATAGGGGGAGCGCACGCTTGATGACATCGGTGTGGCCGTTGGTGATCGGATCGAAGGAGCCGGAATAAAAGCCAATGCGGGACATGGGTCTCGATGCAATGAGGAAAACCGAAGGCAGCCACCCCTGTCACGATCCGAGACTTCCTGCAAGGTGGGCGTATCAAAACGATACGGATCGCGCGCCGGCGTTAACCCTTCGTAAATCCGGATCCGTCAACCTTCCGTTAACCAAGCTCTCAATCTGAAACACCCGGAGGCGTGTCATGAGCGGCGACTGGAGTGGAGCCGCGCGCAGCACCTCGAGTCTCAATGAGGTCACGAATGACACGGGACGCATCGCGTTCTGCGGCCCTTACGTCCTGTCGGCAATTACCGGTTATTCGATCAGCAAGGTCGAGGAGGAGATCCGCCGCTACCGCGAGCTGCCGGAGAGCAGGCGGTCCGTGGTCAAGGGCACAAGTGCCGACGAGGTCGCGGGGGTGCTCGCAGCCTTCGGCTATCGGATGATCCCCGTCGCTACGTTCATGCACCTGCCGCGTAAAGAGCGGCCGACGGTATGGGCCTGGATGCAGAAGCCGCGCAATGCGTGGGCCCACTACATCCTTGCCATTCACAAAGGGAAGCAGGGCCACTGGATCCTCATCAAGGGCGTGAAGATGTGCGACACGTACACGGAAGGCAAATGGACCTTCGTCTGTGACGGCCCGCACCGCAGCGCCCGCATCATGGAAATCTACGAGGTCAAGAAAGCGCTCGAATAGCGGTGGGTGAGGTGGATCGCCGTTGCCCCCTACGGACCGGGAGCCTTGCTCGTCGCGGAAATGGCGTTTCGGCCAAGCCTCAAGCGTGCGGGCCTATTGCTTGCGGACCAGGGCCCCGTGCTAAGCATAGTGTCAGTATCGAGCCCGAGAGGATCGCGTGACGGAAACCTCCGAACGCCCTGTGATCGCGCTTGCGATGGGTGACCCCGCGGGGATCAGCCCTGAGCTGACCGCGAAGCTCCTTGCGGACGCGGACGTCCGTGCTACTGCGAATCTCATCATTTTCGGCGATCGGCGGGTGTTGGCGGAGGGCGAAAGGATCGCGGGCGTCAACGCCGATATCCCGGTCTGGACGCCGGGAATGGCCATTCCCGATCGGGCCGGCTCAGCCCTGTTCGCCGATCTCGGACATCTCGATCCAGCCGCCATCACGTTGGGCGAGGCGACCGCTACCGGCGGGCGCTTTGCGCTCACGAACTTCCGCGCCGCCCTGAAATTGGCAGCTGCCGGCGGGGCAGGCGCTGTGGTGTACACGCCGTTTAACAAGTACGCGATGCGTCTGGCGCTGCCGAGCTATGAGGACGAGATCGCCGTCATCACCGAGACGATCGGTGCCGAGGCGCACGGGCGCGAGTTCAACGTGCTGGGCAACCTGTGGAATGCGCGCGTCACCTCGCACGTGCCGCTCCGGCGCGTTGCCGATCTGATCACCAAGGAGGCCATCGTCAACGCGCTCGTGCTCACGGACAAATGCATGCGCAGCGCCGGATTCGAGCGGCCCCGCATCGCGGTCGCTGCGCTTAACCCTCATGCCGGCGACGGCGGCAATTTCGGCCACGAGGAGATCGATGTGATCCGGCCGGCAATCGAAGAGGCGAAGGCCCGAGGCGTTGCCTGTGAAGGCCCGTTTCCTTCCGACACCGTCTTTCTCCGCGCCCGGCGGGGTGACTTCGATGCAGTGCAGACGATGTTCCACGACCAGGGCCAGATCGCGATGAAGCTGATGGGCTTCGAGGAGGGGGTCACCCTGATCGGTGGCTATCCCTTTCCGATCTGCACGCCGGCTCATGGGACCGCCTACGACATCGCTGGAAAGGGCATCGCCAAGCTAGGTGCTACGCGGCAGGCTATTCTGATGGCGGCACGTATGGCGAACACACCGTCAGCCGGCCCCGGCCGCATTCGCGAATTGCTGGAAGATATCTGCCGGGCAGTCGCGCTTACCGTCTGATCCCTGCCTTGCAGACGAGAATAACAACATGGGAGGAAACAATGATTGGAAGACGGACATTTTTGTCTGGCATCGGGGGACTCGCATTGTCCCTCGCGGCTGCATGGTCGGCGCTAGCGCAATCCTACCCGAACCGGCCGGTGCAGATGATCGTGCCGTGGGCTGCAGGCGGCGGGACCGATACGGTGGCCCGGATCTTCGCAGCTGGGCTGGAGAAGGAGCTCGGTCAGCCCGTCAACGTGGTCAACCGCACCGGCGGCAACGGCATGACCGGCCATAACGCCATCGCGACCGCCACGCCGGACGGCTACACGGTCGGTATCGCAACGTCGGAGATCGCTTCCTATAAGACGCTCGGCCTCGGAGACATCACTCCGGACTCATTTGATCTGGTCTCGCGCATCACCACCATTCCGGCCGGGATCACGGTAAAGGCTGACGGTCCGTACAAGACAGCTCAGGATGTCATCGACGCGCTCAAGGCGTCCAAGAAGGATGAGCTGTCCGCTTCTGGCACAGGCGTTGGTGGTGCGTGGCATCTCGCCGTCGCAGGTCTCAACAAGTCGATTGGGCTGCCCGCCGACCATGTGAAATACGTACCGAGCCAGGGCGGCGCGCCAGCCCTCAACGAGCTTGCCGCAGGGGGCCTCTCATTCCTCACAGTGTCGCCGATCGAGGCGCTGGCGCTGGCCCAGGCGGGCCGGGTGAAGGTGCTCGCCGTCATGGACACCAAGCGGCTTTCGAGCTACCCGGACGTGCCCACGCTCAAGGAGGCCACAGGTCTCGATTGGACCTTCGTCAACTGGTTCGCGTTCGTGCTGCCGAAGGGCATTCCCGACGACGTGCGCACGAAGTTGATTGAGGCAGCCGCCAGGGCACATGCTAGGCCTGAGGTTCAAGAAGCGCTCAAGGCCCGCGGCATCACGCCGGTATGGGAGACACCGGAGGAGTTCAGAGCCTTCGCGACGAAGTTCGCAAACACGACCGCCGAGCTGCTGACCGATCTGGGATTGGCGAAGAACTGAGCGCCTCCGATGGGAGCAGTGCAATCCGCGATCGAGACGGGAGCCGTGGACGACAGCGGGTTGCCGATCATCGACGCCCACCATCACTACTGGGACCTCGGGCTCAACCGGCATCCGTGGTTGGCACCCGACGTCCTGATCCCCTTCCGGTACGGCGACTACTCGGCGATCAAGACCAACTTCATGCCGGCCGACTACCGCGCTGTGTCGGCGCGGCATCGCATCGTGGCGAGCGTCACGATGGAAGGCGAGTGGGATGAGAACGACCCAGTGGCGGAAACCCGCTGGATCACTGAAGTGGCCGCATCACACGGCACGCCCGCAGCCCACGTCGCGCGGGCATTCCTGCACAGGGCCGATGTCGAGGAAGTGCTCGCCGGCCATGCGGCGTACCCGATCGTGCGGGGCATTCGCCATAAGCCGACGGCTGCTGCTGCACCGGGCCTGATAGAAGCCGGGGCGCCGGGCTCCATGGGTGATCCGGCGTGGCGGCGAGGGTACGCCATGCTTCAGGAGCACGGCTTTCATTTCGAGCTGCAGGCGCCCTGGTGGCACGTGGATGAGCTTCTCGATTTGATCGCCGCCTATCCCGAGACGCCGGTCGTCATCAACCACACGTTCCTGCCAGCAGACCGTAGTCCGGAAGGTCTAGCCGGGTGGCGGGCGGCGCTCAAGCGTGCGGCTTCGGCTCCGCAGGTGACGATCAAGATTTCGGGTATCGGCCTTAAGGGCAGGCCGTGGAGCATCGACGACAACCGCCCCATCATCCGCGAGACGATCGAGATTTTCGGCCCCGATCGCTGCATGTTCGCGTCGAACTTCCCCGTCGATGGTTTGTGCGGAAGCTTCGACACGATCTATTCAGGCTACAAGCAGGCCGTCGCCGATCTTCCGACTCCCGACAAACTGAAACTCTTCCACGACAACGCCATCCGCATTTACCGGCTCGCCATTCCGAAGCTCACCTGATAGGGCACGTGCAAAGTGGGATAGGCGCGCCAAATGAAGTCACAGGCGGTCAATGCCTGCGTTCGTGGAAGAAATCATAGATGGTCTGCGCCATCTGCTCTGAGATGCCAGGCACTTCCTTGAGGTCGGCGACGCCGGCCCGTGACACCGCCTTGGCCGAACCGAAGTGCTGCAGCAGTGCGCGTTTGCGCGCCGGTCCAATGCCGGGGATCTCGTCGAGCGGGTTGGCCGAAATGGCTTTCGCCCGCTTTGCCCGATGAGTGCCGATGGCAAAGCGGTGGGCCTCGTCCCTCAGCCGCTGGATGAAGTAGAGCACCGGGTCGCGCGGCTCCAGCATGAAGGGCTTGTCACGGCCGGGGATGTAGAAGTGCTCGCGGCCTGCATCCCGATCAGGGCCTTTGGCCACGCCGACCACGGGAATTCCGGTGATCCCCAACTCCGACAACACCTGGCAGGCGACGGCAAGCTGGCCCGCGCCGCCGTCGATGAGCACCAAGTCCGGACGATCGGGAAACTCCTCTTCCTCCTGCTCCTGACGACGCTCCCCATCCTCGGTGGCTTCGTCGAACAGCGCCGGTGAGTAGTCGTCGTCCGGAAGATCGGTCTCATCGTCCTCGATGCCGGGCTCAGATACGGCTTCAGCGCGCAGTACGCCGAATGGGATGCCGGAGGAGCCACGCTCATCGAGAGGAGGCGGCTCGGGTGGGGTGATGCGGCTGGAGAGCTCTTCTGTCGCCTCAATCTCCTCGGTAGCGACCTGCCGCTCCACCTTTGTCTCGGGTTCAGTCTTCGTACCGTTCTTGCCCCCGTTCTTCTTCTCAACCAGCCGCCGGAACCGGCGCGTCAGTACCTCCCGCATCATCGCATAGTCGTCGCCCGGCGTGAGCTCGGTCGACTTGATGTTGAACTTCCGATACTGGCTTTTCACGAACCCTTCCGGTCCGGCCACGATCATCGCGCCGACGGCGTTGGTGCCCATGATGTGGCTGTTGTCGAAGACCTCGATGCGCCGCGGCGGTCGCGGCAGACCAAACCGTTCAGCAACACCCTCGAGCAAAATCCGCTGCGATGAACTCTCCGCCAACTGACGCGCCAAGGCTTCGCGCGCATTGCGCAGGGCATGCTCCACCACACCCAGCTTGCTGCCGCGCTGGGGAACGCGGATTTCGACCCGCCGCTCAGATTTGCTCGACAAGGCCTCCTCGAGGAGGTCCTGCGACGGCAACGGCTCCGACAGAAGCAGAAGGCGCGGCACCGGCTTGTCGTCGTAGAACTGCGCGATGAAGCTTTCGAGCACCTCGGCTGTGCTCAGCGACCGATCGGCCTTCGGGAAATAGGCACGATTGCCCCAGTTCTGGCCGCTGCGGATGAAGAACACCTGGATGCAGGTCTGGCCGGCCTCCTGCGCGGCGGCGAACACGTCCGCTTCCTCAACCCCCTCGGGATTGATCGCCTGGTCCGCCGTCACGTGCGCCAGCGCCCAGAGCCGGTTACGCAGCTCGGCCGCGCGCTCGAATTCGAGCCGTTCCGCGGCTTCCTCCATCAGCTTCTGGTAATGGCGGCGGACGCTCT
>QGVC01000155.1 GCA_003242645.1 Pseudomonadota bacterium | reverse complement strand
ATGCGAGCGACGCCCGATCGCGCGCTGGACAAGGATTCACCAAAGAAGCCCCGCCAGCCGATGGCCGTTTCCTTCTATCGGGCCACGCCTCCGAAACCGGCGGAGCGGCCTGCCCGTGTAACCCAAGTTGCAGCGACGTCGACTCCGAAACCAATCAAAGCATCCGACACCATACCGGCTGATCCGCAGCAACCAACCACACTCGCTGAGGCGCCGAACGCAGTCTCTTCTACCTCTTCTGCGCCCAAGATCACTGTTGCGAAGGTGCGTCCGGTCTCGATCACGCCAGGGGGAGGAACACAACAGAAGCCACTCGCTCGCAGCGAACCAAGCTCGCAGCCGAATCCCGCGATCAACAGAACGGATTCAGCTGGCTCGACCGGAGTCGTGTTGGGACGGCCTCCCTCCACTCTTCAGGAACAAGCCGCCAGGCTGGCTCAGGGCCAACCAGCCTGGCACGGGCTCGGTTTCGTAGGGCAGGCAAACGCCATGCCGGCACCGCCGCCTACCCCCGCGCAGAGAACGGCTTCGGTGGCGGCACGAGATCACCAGCAATTGCGCCCCGCTGACTCGCCGCCAAGGCCAACGCTGGAAGCCGGCGGTTACCATGTTCAAATCGGGGCATATTCGTCGCTGGCCGAAGCGGAGAAGGCCTTGGTCGCCACGCTCGAGAAGGTACCCACGGTGCTCGCCGAAGCTGCCCCGCGGACCATCCCTGCCGTGAGCGGCTCGCGGCAGATTTACAGGGCCCGGTTCGTTGGCCTCGACGCGTCGGCAGCCCGCAATGCTTGCGAGGAGCTGCGCCGCCGGAAGATCGATTGCTTCGTCGCCAAGGCGGAATAGCAGGATCGAGAGGTAACTCAGGCGAAACTAGCGCCCGAGCAGCACCTCCTTGGCGAGATTGATCTTGGCGGCGAGATAGGCGGAGCCACCGCGATCCGGGTGCAGCTTCATCATCAGCTCGCGATGCGCGCGGCGGATGTCCTCTTCGCTCGCACCCGGCTTGAGGCCCAGAATTTCATAAGCCTCCTCGCGAGTCATCTTGCCTGACGCCGCGGCGCGGCCAGGATCGGCACCGGCTCGTGCCATGTCCTCACGCCAACTGGGGTGCATACTATCGAGATAGGCCTCGATGATCTGTGCGGACTGGGGATCGGCGAACCGGCACTCCTGCCAGAGCTGGGCAAGCTCCGCCGGGCTCATGCTCTCAAACTCCCGGCCTGCGAAGCTGCCCTTGAGCACGCGGCCGCGCATCATGCCCGTATCGTGATCAAGCTCCATCTCGAGGTAGTCGGTGACGACCCGCGATGTTTGGCCGGGCGACTTGTGCGCCGTTCCGCCGACTGGTGCGTTACTGCCACCGAAAAGCATCCAGTAGCCGAACATCGCCAGCGGGGTGGCCCAGGAAAGCAGACCACGGAAGGTCAAAGCGGCCGCGGCGGCCAGAGCAACGACACCGGTCACGATGCGGATCTGACGCGCCATGACCTTGACGTCAGCCCGCGTGAACCCTCGCAGCGCCAAGATGACCAAGAGAAGTGCGGCTAAGCCGAGCAGGAAATACTGCATGCCCCCTGCTTTCTCACCTCATCTGCTCGAGCAACAGCCGGGCCCCTTGCCCGGAGCCCTCCAGCCGAAGCCGCTCGAGAGCAGCCCGCCCGCCAGCTGCATAGACGGCCACCGCCGAGAGCAGCTCCCGCAACTGGGCCGCGGAGCCCGCGTCGAAACGGCAGTAGGCGCCCTTCGTGAGCCGCGCAATCTCGCGGAAGGCCCGCTCTGCGTTCCGATCATAACCTTCCTGGAAGAGGAAAACCGGCACGCCAAGCAGGGCGAGCTCGCCTGCACGGCCGCAGAGATCGTCGATATTCTCCTCCATGCAGTCGCCCACGTAGACGAGCGCATTCACTCGTCCCTTTTCCGCCTCCTGGCGCGCATGAGAGAGCACCTTCCGGATCTGTGTGTAGCCGCCTTGGCAGCCTACGGTCGTCATCAGTCGGGCCAGTGCATCGGGATCGGAGACCCATTTCGAGGCCCGGCACTCGCCTGCACCACGGAAATAGACGAGTTGTACATCAAGCCCGCCGACCTCCTTCACGGCACGGAACATATCGGCCTGGAGCCCGAGCGCCATATCCCAGGTTGGCTGCCGGCTCATGGTCGCGTCCATCGCGAAGATGAGCCTTCCACGGCCTGCCCGCGTCTGTGGGGTGAGGGTCTTCATGCGAGCGATGAACTCGGCCACCTCGCGGTCGGATGACCGAGCTGCCGGCGCCGTGCTCTGCCACGCTTCGTTTAGCGCCCGATTTGCGCGATCGATTTCAAAAGGCTTAGCTGCGGAGCCGCTCGCGGAGTCTTCTGTCCTGCGATCCTTCGCCATGGCCGCACCATACCTACCCGTTCTTGAATAGGTGGCCTTTCGGCGACGGGCACGCAACGTCGAAACCGGCAACGCCGCTATTGCCGCGGCATGGCACGCGACGTTTCAGAGACCAGCCCGAGAAGCTGCACATTTCCACCCGTTGCGGTGATATCCGTGCTGCGCACCCGCTCCGTCGCGAACCGCACGAGATAATGCGGACCTCCAGCCTTCGGTCCAGTGCCCGACAAGCCTTCGCCACCGAAAGGCTGAGCGCCAACCACCGCACCGATCTGATTACGATTGACATAGAGATTGCCGACCCGAGCGCGCTCCGCCACGAAGTCCGCGACCGCTGAAATCCGGCTGTGAAGGCCGAGCGTCAGCCCGTATCCGGTGCTGTTGATGGCATCAATCACCTTGTCGAGATGTCCCTGCTGATAGCGGATGACGTGCAGGATCGGCCCGAACACCTCCCCTCCCATGCGCATGATTTGGTCGATCTCGAACACGGCAGGTGTCACGTACGTGCCGGCGAGGCACTTCTCCGGCATCTTGAGGTCCGCGAGAACCTTTGCCTCGCGATACATGCGGGCCTTGTGCGCATCGAGCATATCCTGCGCCGCCTCGTCGATCACTGGCCCTACATCGGTCGCGTAGTCGAACGGGTCGCCGACGTCGAGCTCCTCGACTGCGCCCACCAGCATGTCGATGACGCGGTTCGCAATATCCTCTTGCACGAAGAGCACACGGGCGGCGGAGCAACGCTGCCCGGCACTGTCGAAGGCGGAGCGGACGGCATCGCGGACCACTTGCTCCGGCAGCGCGCTGGAATCCGCAATCATGGCGTTCATACCGCCTGTCTCGGCGATAAACGGGACGATGGCGCTACGCCGGTCGGCGAGGGCACGCTGGATGTGCCATGCGGCCTCGTTCGAGCCGGTGAACGCCACGCCCTGCACGCGCCGGTCCTTGACCAGCATGGCCCCGACGTCCCCGGCACCAGGGAGTAGGTGCAGAACGTTCGGCGGGACGCCGGCTTCGTGCAGCAGCTTCGTGGTTAAATAAGCCGTAATCGGCGTCTGCTCCGCAGGTTTCGCCAACACCGGATTTCCGGCGGCCAGCGCCGCCGCAACCTGACCGGTGAAGATGGCGATCGGGAAGTTCCACGGGCTGATGCAGGCGAACGGGCCGCGCCCCCGCAGCTCCAGCGTGTTGCGCTCGCCAGTCGGCCCTGGCAGCTCGATCGGCTTCGAGAAGAGGCGCCGTGCTTCGGACGCGTAATAGCGCAAGAAGTCGACGGCCTCGCGGACATCGCTCTGGGCGTTCTCCAGCGTTTTGCCGGCCTCGCGCACAATCACGGCCATCAGCCGCGCGCGGTCGCGCTCAAGGAGATCGGCGGCTTTTTCCAGAATCTCAGCTCGCGCCGGTCCGCCGCGCATGTCCCAAGCATGGGCAGCAGCACACGCGCTCTTGATGGCTTCTTCGATGACTTCCGGCGTGGAAATCCGGACGGTGCCGAGCTCCTGGCGGCGGTCGTGCGGGCTGGTGACGACGAGCTCATCTCCGTCTGCCGGCATCTCACCGTTGACGATGGGCCCCACGGAAAACGGCTCTGCAAGAGCCGCCCGCATCTCTTCCTTGAGGTCGGCGCGAACCGTCGGCTCGCTGAGCGGAAGCCCGATGCTGTTCAGGCGGCCCGGAAGGAAGATCTCGCGCGGCAAAGGTAGACTGGGCGGCCGGGACTCGGGCGGCAACTCGCGCTCGCTCTCGGCGACTTCGACGGGATCGCGGATGATCTCCGCCACCGGAGCTTCCTCATCCGCAAGGCGGTTCACGAACGAGGTATTTGCGCCGTTCTCCAGCAATCGGCGCACGAGGTACGCGAGCAAGTCCTCGTGACCACCCACCGGCGCATAGACTCGGCATGGGCGATTGAGCTTCCCGCGCCCGACGACTTCCTCGTAGAGCGCCTCTCCCATTCCGTGCAGGCGCTGGAATTCGTATGGCACCTCGCCTGCCGCCACGTACGCCGCCGCCACGGTGTGCGCGTTATGCGTGGCGAATTGCGGATAGAACGCCTGCGGGTCCGACAGCAGCAGCCGCATGCAGGCGAGGTAAGAGACGTCCGTGTGCAGCTTGCGGGTGAAGACCGGATAGTCGACGTACCCTCTCTCCTGGGCCCACTTAATCTCGCTGTCCCAGTAGGCGCCTTTGACGAGCCGGACCGGTAGTCGCTTGCCCGTGCGTCTTGCAAGCCGCCGCAGCCATCTCAAGACCGGGATGGCCCGCTTGCCGTAAGCCTGCACGGCAAGCCCCAAGCCATGCCAGCCCTCGAGCTTTGGATGGATCAGCGCCCGGGCGAAAAGCTCGAGTGTAAGGTCCAGCCTGTCCTGCTCCTCCGCATCGATGGTGAGGCCGATGCCCCGCGCCCGCGTCGCTGCGGCAAGCTCGACGATGCGCGGCAGCAGCTCCCGCTCGAGCCGCTCCTCCTTGCCGGGCTCGAAGCGCGGATGGATGGCGGACAGCTTCACGGATAGGCTCGGACGCGCCATCAGCGCGTCGGGATGCTGAGATGTCAGTGGTCCGGCGTGCCTGCCCACAGCGTCAGCCGCCAACATGTAGCGCTGGAAGTAGCGTTCGGCGTCGGCTGCGGTCTTGGCCGCCTCGCCCAGCATGTCGAAGGAGAACAGATAGCCCTTTTCCTGGTACGACTCGGCCCTGTCCAGCGCCTCATCGATGGTACGGCCCAGCACGAACTGATTGCCCAGGATCCGCATGGCGTGACGCAAGGCCTGCCGGATGACCGGCTCGCCCGAGCGCAGCACCATGCGCTTGAGCAGGTTCGTCGGCCCCTCGCCGTGGACATCGCGGAGCTTGACGATCTGCCCCGTCAGCATCAGGCCCCATGTCGAGGCGTTGACGAACAGGCTGTCCGAGCGGCCCAGATGCTTCTCCCAGTGGCCACCGCCGATCTTCTCGGCGATGAGCTTGTCGGCTGTCTCAGCGTCCGGGATCCGCAGCAGGGCCTCCGCGAGGCACATCAGGATGACGCCTTCCTCGCTGGTCAACCCGTACTCATGCATGAAGGCATCGATGCCGGAGAACTTGTGCCGTCCGGCACGCGCGGCGTGGACAAGACGCCGTGCAAGCTCAGCTATGCGTCGCCGCTCGTCCTCCCCGAAGATCGCACGCTCGATGAGCGCCCCGACGAGCCGGGGCTCCTCGATGAGGTGATAAGCCGCAATCTCGTCGCGCGGCGGGATGACCGGCGATTGGTCGGGGCTGGATCGGGCGGCAACAGGCTGATGGGCCATGGCAATCTCGGAGGGGGCTGAATCAAGCCGCACGCATCGTAGCAGATCCCGCGGTCCGATCCTGGACCAATCTCATTCAACAAGAAGAGACCGCGGCTTCCTCACATTTGGCGATCGGGCGCGTTGGCCACAATGCTCCTTGACGAAACCGGCGGAGCGAACGACTTTCGCACCGCAACATCCGCCACACGAACGGGGTGAGCTGTGTCGCGAGGACAGGTCAAGGTCGTTCGCTCCATCGCCGAGCTGCGCGAGGTCGTGCGCGGCTGGCGTCAGGGCGGGAAGCGCATCGGTCTCGTGCCGACAATGGGCGCGCTTCACGAGGGGCATCTGGCCTTGGTCCGGACGGCCAACGCGATGAGCGACCGCACGGTCGTCTCCATCTTCGTCAACCCCACGCAGTTCGCGCCGAACGAGGACTTTGCTCGCTACCCGCGTGACGAGGCTGGGGACCTCGAGAAGCTGTCGGCGATCGGTTGCGATCTCGTGTGGATGCCCGACGTGGCGGAGATGTACCCCGCGGGCTTCGCCACCAGCATCGTGCCGAAAGGGCCGGCGGAAGGCCTGGAAAGCGACCACCGCCCGAGCTTCTTCACCGGTGTCGCCACGGTCTGCACGAAGCTGTTCACGCAGGTCACTCCGGATCTCGCGGTCTTCGGCGAGAAGGACTACCAGCAGCTCTGCGTCGTGCGGCAGGTCGTCCGCGACCTCGACCTACCCATCGAGATCGTCGCCCACCCGACCGTCCGCGAACCGGACGGCCTCGCGATGAGCTCGCGAAATACCTATATGAGCCCAGCAGAGCGGTCTCGCGCACCCCTCATTTACCAGACACTTGTTAGAGCGGCCCGTGACATCGCCGAAGGCTCCTCTATTGCCGCAGCCACGAGCCGAGGCCGGGAAGAGCTTACGGCAGCGGGCTTCAAGGTCGACTATTTCGAAGTGCGGGATGCCAGAACCCTCGGCGTGGTCGAGGACGCAGCGAAACGGCCGCTGCGTGTGCTCGCCGCAGCCTGGCTTGGCGAAACACGTCTCATCGACAACGTCCCCTTGGAGTAGGCGTAAGCGCAAGCTTGCCACGGTCCTCTCGTGAGGCGCACGGCGTGACCCCGCAGCTGCTTGTCAGCTTCGCTGCCATATGCGAGGGACGCCTCTGTATTTTGCGTGAGATTCGCCGGCAGGGGGCCGGGAACGCTCGTGGCGTTGTGCTGCTCGTCCACCTGGGAGCGAGGAACACCGCGCATGGCTCAGTCTCAACGCGATCTGTTCGCAAAGCTTGAGAAGGAAATGAACGACAGGACGGGGCGCGCCCGCAAAATCATCGACGCGTCGGAGAGCTATACGGCCGCGGACATCGAGGTGCTCGAGGGCCTCGAGCCGGTCCGCCGTCGCCCTGGCATGTACATCGGCGGCACCGATGAGCGCGCGCTGCATCACCTGTTCGCCGAGGTCATCGACAACGCGATGGACGAGGCTGTGGCTGGCCATGCTGACCGGATCGAGGTGCGCCTCGATGCGGACGGCTTCGTGACGGTGACGGACAACGGCCGCGGCATCCCCGTCGACCCGCACCCCAAGTTCAAGAACAAGTCCGCCCTCGAGGTCATCATGACCACCCTGCACTCGGGCGGCAAATTCGAGAACAAGGTCTATAACACCTCGGGCGGCCTCCACGGCGTGGGCGTGTCAGTCGTCAACGCACTCTCTGAGACCCTGGAGGTCGAGGTCGCGCGCGGTCAGCAGCTCTATCGCATGGTGTTCAGCCGCGGCGAGCCGCAGGGCAAGCTGCAGAAGCTCGGCTCGATCATGAACCGGCGCGGCACCAAGGTGCGCTTCAAGCCGGACGAGCAGATCTTCGGGAAGGGCGTGACCTTCAAGCCGGCGCGGCTGTTCCGGATGGCTCGCTCCAAGGCCTACTTGTTTGGAGGCGTGGAGATCCGCTGGTCCTGCGACCCGTCGCTCATCAAGGATGATACGCCGGCTGAAGCCGTCTTCCATTTTCCTGGCGGGCTGAAGGACTTCCTGCTTGCCACCATCAACGGACGCACGCTCGTCACCAAGGACATTTTCACGGGCTCTGTCGAAACCAAGGATCGGCACGGCTCTGTCGAATGGGCCATTGCTTGGTTGGCTGACGAAGACGGTTTCTGCAACTCCTACTGCAACACCATTCCGACGCCGGAGGGTGGCACGCACGAGCAGGGCCTGCGCCAGGCGCTGACGAAGAGCCTTCGTGCCTACGGTGAGCTCGTCGGCAACCGCCGTGCCGCGCAAATCACCGCCGATGACGTGATGGGCACGGCCGCTGCCATGCTCTCCGTGTTCATCCGCGAGCCTGAATTCCAGGGCCAGACGAAGGACAAGTTGGCGACGCAGGAGGCGACCGCAACGGCGAGGACAACGGGCGCGAAGCATTCGACCACTTGCCCGGCGGCGTCCCCCCCCCGGCAACA
>QGVC01000587.1 GCA_003242645.1 Pseudomonadota bacterium | reverse complement strand
ACGGTCAATTTTTTAAAAAGACACGCCCTGCATCGCGGATATTTACGAGCACTACGTTTGAATGAATTCCGTGCTTGCGGAGCACTGGGGCTGTCAAGATGTGCTGAGAGTTGGATAGGAGATGCGGGACTTGATGTGCTAATCGTGGCATCATTCGATCCCGCCGGTCGTGAGGAGAAACGGAGAATGTCATTTTGCAATGCATTTTTTGTAAGCAGGAAATAGTAAGCGCAACAAGAACAGAACACATAATACCAGAATCTTTGGGTGGCGGAGAGTGGGCTATTCTTCCACCGGGGATCGTCTGCGATCGTTGCAATCAATATTTTGGATCCAAAGTTGAACGAAGCGCTATCGACGATTATCCACTCAATATAATCCGGCTACTAAATGGAGTTATAACAAAAAAACGGCGCTGGGCGTCTATGCGGCATTATTTAGGCCTTCTCGAGGCCCGCCCCATCCCGTGGCTGATCGGTATTGAACCGGCGAGTCCAGAAGTAGAAAACGCAATACTGGAAGGCAGGATCAACAAGATACTAATACATTCAGAGACTCGTAATCCCATAGCATTATGTCGGTTGCTCCTGAAAATTAGCCTTGAAGTACTCGCCTTCCATGATCCCGCATTGGCGTTGCATGAAAATTATGACGCTGCTCGGCGCTTTGCGCGCGCACCATTGCCGGGAGCCACCTGGTGGTTCCTATACCACGGCGATCCCCAGGAGGCTGGAACCGCAGTGAGCGCTTCTATAATTGATCTCGATGGAGGTGAGCTTGCTCTAATCGAGTTATTCAATTTCACTTTTTTCATTCCGGTATCAGCAAACATCTTTCCGAAGGATCTCGATAAGTTGCCAATACCTGAATTTAGGTTTTTTCTGTGAAGGCATAAGTAACCACCATGTACACTCCGCCAGCCCTCCATTCGCCATCAATGGAGCTTGCAGTCTTGATGGTGAGCGCCGGAGCGGGAACCTGTAAATCTTTCCTGAGGGGCGTTCGCCCGCAGAACGACAAGTCGCCACGTCGCGTGCCGAACGTCCGTGACGACAAGATGCTAACTAGCCGCTTCGGAGATCTGGCTGGTCGGAGCGGGGAGATTTGAACTCCCGACCCCCAGTCCCCCAGACTGGTGCGCTAACCAGGCTGCGCTACGCTCCGACAGACCATCCTTTTGCCCCGCCTGTGCCTGGCGGTCAACCCGAATGGCAGCGGTCCGGCTCAGGTAGCTGGGAGCAACTCCATGATCGCGGCCGGCTCTGCGGGGAGGTGGCGAACGGGCAGGATGGCGGTGCCGCGCCGTACGGCAACGGCTCCAAACAAGGGCGGCGGTAAAGGAACATCTTGCAGAACGAAGCCCTCGTCTTTCAGCAACTCGGCTGCGCGCCTGCCGAAGTCGATGTTGCTTCCCGCGGATTTCCAGTCCGGTCCTCGGATGCCGAGATCCTGCAGAAGCGCGCCAATGCCGGACCCGCGCGCCTTGCCCCACGCTTCGAGCCTGACCCAGGCCTGAATCGGAGGCGGGTCTTCCTCAATGTGGCGATCGGGGCTGGCAGGCACAAGCGCACGTGCGGCAGCCAGCATGGCCTTCTGCCGGTTCGGTGAGAAACGAACGTTGCGGTCTTGCTCGATGTCGACGCCAACGTCGGCGGGCGCGATGGCGATAAGGGCGAATTGGCCTCTATGCGCTAGGCTGAATTCGATCCCGGCGCTCCACGGCAGAGCCGGCTTCCCGCGAGACGAATGGCTGAACGGCAAGCCGCGGAGCTTCGGCCCGACAAACCGCTCAAGCAACAGACGAAGAGCGACGCGGATCAGACGCCAATCCTCGCCAGATGCTGAAAGCTGCCGCGCCCGCTGGCGCTCGTCGTCCGATAAGCGCGGTGTGGCTTTCTCCAACGCAGCCAGGGCAGGCCCTACGCGACGCAGATCGACCAGCCAGAGCTCGACCCCCGGTGGGGGACCAGTCATTGCTCTGCGCTTCGTGCCCACGCGCTTTGGTCGCTGAGAGGTGCCGATAGCAGACGGCGGCAGGCTTCAAGCTCGCTCAAAGCCGACTTAAGGGTCCGCACGATGTCCTCGGGCAACCTGTTGGGGGGCGTAACCTGCTCCACCGCAGCCTGGCTTCCCGCTTTGCGGCCAGCCTTGGCCTTGCCCCTGCCT
>QGVC01000586.1 GCA_003242645.1 Pseudomonadota bacterium | reverse complement strand
CCTTGTCGATCTGCTCGCGCATGACCGGGGCGATGCGTGCCAGACGCTCCTTCGAGAAGCCCTCGATGATGTCGTCCTCTGACGATGCCGTCGGGCCGAGGGGCAGGGGGGATGGCGAAGAAGTTTGCGCGAGAGCGCCTTGTCCTGCCACCAGGGCAGCAAAGATTACCGCGGTAAACCACGGTTTGTTTGTCATGCTGGTTTCCTCCCGTTGGTTGGCTGTGCGGCGCCGCTTGAGGCGCGTGTTATGCCGCACGCAAACAGACTAGGCCCGCGTTCCTGGCGCGAGCAAGCATCGCCCAAGAGTTGAACACAGCCTGTTTGTAACGTTCGGGAGGTTGTGTTTGGCGTAGAACCCGTCGGCCGAAGAGTCCACCCGCCGACCATAGCAAGACGCGGTGCAAGCTATCGCTCTGCACCGCGCATCATGACTCATCGTTCTGCCAACGACGCCGACGGTCGAGCGCGAAAACGAGGGCTCAGACCACCGCCGACCGCTTGTCGTAGGCGATGCCCTTCTCGTCGAAGAGCTGCTGCAACTCACCTTGCTGGAACATCTCGCGGACGATGTCGCAGCCGCCGATGAACTCGCCCTTCACGTAGAGTTGCGGAATCGTCGGCCAGTTGCTGAAGGTCTTGATGCCCTCACGAATGCTCATGTCCTCAAGCACGTTCACGTCCTTGTACTCGACGCCGAGGTGGTTGAGGATTTGCGCCACTTGGGCGGAGAAACCGCACTGCGGAAACCGCGACGTGCCCTTCATGAAGAGCACGACGTCGTTGGCCGCAATCGTCTTTGCGATCCAGTCGTGAACGGCCTGTTGGTCTGTCATGGAATTCCCCTTGGCTCGATGAGGCGGTTCAAAGGCGCCCTGGCCTTGCTGGAGTGAACATGGGGGCGCGGAACAGTGAGAGTCAATGCTTAGAGCGTCATTCCTTACGCGGCGAAGTGGTCAGCGCCAGCGCATGAAGAGCGTCCCCCATACGGCCGCCAAGCGCCTCGTAGACCATTTGGTGCTGCTGAACCCGCGTCTTTCCGACGAATGCAGATGACACGACGTGAGCCGCATAGTGATCGCCATCGCCGGCGAGGTCGCGAATGGTGACCTCGGCATCCGGGATGCTCTCTTTTATCAGCCGCTCGATTTCTTTCGCGTCCATCGGCATGTGAACGTCTCCCCAGGTGGCCAATGTCGTTCGAGCGCGTCCAGCCGTGCGCTTCGTGAATCCCATCCGCAACATATGCGCGGGAAGAGGCGGCCACAATGCCTGCCGCTTGCCTATTCCGACAATTAGAGCACGCCAGCGAACATTGCAAGAACGCGCCGGCTTAACGGCTTTAGGCGCCGCTCATGTAGCGGGGGAGCCAGCTTTCGTGAATGTCGCGCAGCTCAGCCAGCTTGAGCGGCGCCTCGCCAGGCAGGCGTAGCTCGTCTCCGCCGACACGTCCAATGATGCGGGCCGGGAGGGCGAGCAGGCGGGCGCGCTCGATGACGGTCTCTGCCTGATCGGAGGGCACTTCAACGATGTACCGGCCCTGATCCTCACCGAACCAGATCGCGTGGGCTGGCAACGGTCCATCGTAGCCGAGGAGATCGACACCGAGGTTGCCGGCCAGCGCCATCTCGGCGACCGCAACGAGCAGCCCGCCATCGCTGACATCATGAACGGTCCGCACGCCCATCTCACGGATAAGCGAGCGGATCAGCTTGCCGGCCTTGATCTCGTCCGCGAAGTCGACCGGCGGCGGCGCGCCTTCGAGCTTGCCTGCGATGATCTGCTGATAGAGCGATTGCCCGAGATGCCCGGTCTCGCGCCCGATGAGGACGAGGACATTGTCTTCGGCCTTGAGCGCGAGGTCGGCAATCTTCGTGAGATCGGGCACAAGCCCCACGCCACCAATCGCCGGCGTCGGCGGAATGCCCACACCATTGGTCTCATTATAAAGCGAGACGTTGCCCGACACGACGGGATAGTCGAGTGCGCGGCACGCCTCGGCCATGCCTTTCACCGCCTGCACGAACTGGCCCATGATCTCCGGTCGCTCAGGGTTGCCGAAGTTCATGTTGTCTGTGATGGCGAGCGGATCGGCACCGACAGCCGTCAGGTTCCGCCAGTTTTCGACCACGGCCTGCCGCGTGCCCATGTCGGGATCAGCGGCCACGTAGC
>QGVC01000585.1 GCA_003242645.1 Pseudomonadota bacterium | reverse complement strand
AGGCTGCAACCGACGAAACGAGATCCCCAAGAAGTTTTGCAAACTCTTGCATTTCCTGGCTTCCAGCACAGCGTCTCGCTGCTCGAGCAACATTAAGTTTGAGCTTCCCACTCGACGTCCGCCAGAAATATTCATCCGCTCTAGCTCGCGGAGCACCGAGACCGCAGTCACATCACCTGCGTAAGTCCTGACAAGCGAAACAAAGCTTCGCGACGCTCCCTTCATTTCAAGCGCCGCAGGCTTTCCGCGCAGATCTTGATATCGGGGATCATTCATCCACCCTCTTGCGACTCGAAGGGCTCGATGCTCCTGCCTACCGCTTCGGCGGTTCGTTTTCTCTTGGACGTTCGTATGTAAGAGTTCTGAGACTTCTTTCCGTGTAAGACCTGTCGCGACCGACAATCGAGAGATGTTCGGACGCTCACCGCGACGCGGAATTTCTTGGATTGCCGCGCGCACGTACGACCGTTTCACTGCCCTTATGAGGTCTCCGACACCGACTCCGGCGCGAATCAAGTATCGAGCGATGGGGAAAAGGGCCGTGACGAGTGAATCGTCGATAGATGTCCGCGGTGATGTCTTTGTTTTGCTCAAAGAGCGGTCCTTGAGGAGGCATGTCACCGCAAGGGATGACGAGTGCGGCGGGTGGCGCTGACTTCGGGCTCCGAGCAGATTGCAAACAGCCCCAATCCGACGCGACGGCAGCGTGCCTTGCGACGCTCTACGCGAGCGTTCGCTTCCAGCCAGTCATCGATTTCTTCAAGAAACGCCAAACTTCGCTCTTTCGCGAAGGCAAGGAACGCTCGCGTGGCGGAGCGCGGTAGATCTGCGTTTTCAACTTTTCGCCAGAAGAGATCTGGACTCCTTGAAGCGCCAGTACGTCGGATGATGTGAGTGAGCGTCCGTGTCGCATCGGAAAGGAAGAAGGCAATTGGTTCGAACGCCATTTCCCGCGAGGTGCTTGTGACGAAGAACGGCTGAACGAGACGGTATCGACCAGCCGCATGACGTTTCACGGTTCCGTAACGAATTAGGACTTTCAGCACTGAACGTGGATCATCCGCAGGGCATGTGGTTCGCACCAGCGCGCGGAAACCATTCTTTCCACTAAGCGGGAGATCAGCGGGGCGTCCTGCCTTGTCTAGAAAGCGCTTATCTCGCGTCCAACGGGCAACGATATCGGCATATAACGTAGGATGGCCGATATGCTGAATTTTCCTAATCGAAACTTCCCGCGCTGCTCTTTTGAACGCAGCCTTGAAGCAACGCTCAGCATCTTGGCGGGACATTCCGCCGGCTTGTAGAAATGCCGCAACAGGGAATAGCAGGTCTTGTGCACGTCGTTGAGTAATCGCGGTTCGAAATGCGCGCTTCTGTCTCACAACTAACTTCCCCACCTCACTTGTCGCATGAACGATAAGCAGAGCAGCCGTTAGGCCTCTTTGCGACGTGGTACGACACGGGCGTTGATCATGGTAGACGCAAGGATGGAGAAGGATCAGCTGGCAACGATTGGCTGAGGACTCAACAGCGCTGGGTTGCCGCGTTGGACTTCAGCGGTCAGCCTTGGGCTGCTCAAAACAGCGTTCTGATTCAACTACTAGTGCGAGTTGGTTACACGCGCAAGACCAATATTGAGCGGTCTTTCTCGAATAACACAGTCGCCTGCCAGAGCTTCTTCAGCTCCGGCGATGTCCCGCAGCATTAGCTCGAAAAAGAAAAGGGGTCCGCTCGACTAAGCGGACCCCTTTTCTTGTTAACAGTTCGTAGGTGCTCTCTAATTCGCTCCGGTACCGCCAACACCCTGGATGCCGGTGCCGCCAACACCCTGAATGCCGGTACCGCCGACACCCTGGATGCCGGTGCCGCCGACGCCCTGGATGCCAGTGCCGCCAACACCCTGAATGCCGGTACCGCCGACACCCTGGATGCCGGTGCCGCCGACGCCCTGGATGCCGGTACCGCCGACACCCTGGATGCCGGTGCCGCCGACGCCCTGGATGCCGGTACCGCCGACGCCCTGAATGCCGGTGCCGCCAACACCCTGGATGCCGGTGCCGCCGACGCCCTGGATGCCGGTACCGCCGACACCCTGAATGCCGGTACCGCCGACACCCTGAATGCCGGTGCCGCCAACACCCTGAATGCCGGTACCGCCGACACCCTGAATGC
>QGVC01000154.1 GCA_003242645.1 Pseudomonadota bacterium | reverse complement strand
CGCCCCTGGAGCCGCTCGCTCTACATCGGCGTGGTCAAAGATTTCCTGCGGCCGGGCGACACCATCACGGTGCGCTTTGGCGACCGACGGTTCGGCTCGCCTGGTATTCGGCTGCAGACCTATTGCGAAAGCGAGTTCGAGTTTCGGGTCTTCGTCGATCCCATCGCGACCTATGACTATGTGCCGCTGCCCAATAGCCCCAAGATCGCTATTGTTCCCGGGCCGGCGGTCACCTGGCACGCGCTGCTGCCCACCATGGTCCGCGCTGGGGAGAATTTCCGCCTTGCGGTGAAGGCCAACGATGCCTGGGGCAATGCCTCGAACCAGCTCAGCGGCCGACTGACGCTCGTTCCGAGCCGTCGCGTCGTCGGCCTACCGGAGACGATCACCTGCGAGCCGGGTGCCTTCGCTGCTTTGGTGGAGCAGCTACGCATTGATGAGCCGGGCGACCTGGTGATCTCGGTGCGGGATGAGAATGGCCGCGAGCTATGCCAATCCAACCCGCTGCGTATCGTAGACAGCCAAGCACCGTGGGTTCACTTCTGGGGCGACACGCACGGCCAGTCCAACGAGACGCTCGGCACGAATTCGGCGCGCGAGTATTTCCTCTTCGGGCGCGACAAGGCCTTCCTCGACGTGATGAGCCACCAGGGCAACGACTTCCAGATCACGCAGGAGTTTTGGCGCGAGCTTAACAAGCTCACCGCGGAGTTCGACGAGCCGGGCCGGTTTGTTTGCATTCCCGGTTACGAGTGGTCGGCGAATACTGCCGTCGGCGGCGATCGTAATGTCCACTACCGGCACGAAGGCGAGACCATCCATCGGTCATCACACGCCCAACTCACGGATGCGGCCGAAATGGCCGACGAAGCCGCCGACGCGCACAATGCCCATCAGCTTTTCGAGAAGCTGGCGGGGAAGGACTGCGTCGTCCTTGCACACGTCGGCGGACGCTATGCCGATATCAAGCAGGCCCACGACGGGCGGCTTGAGACTTCGGTGGAGGTGCATTCCGCGTGGGGCACATTCGAGTGGCTCCTGCGGGATGCGTTCGAGAAGAATTACCGTGTAGGAGTGGTCTGTAATTCGGATGGCCACAAGGGCCGCCCAGGCGCAGATTTCCCCGGTGCATCTTTTTTCGGGGCCACCGGGGGCCTGACCTGCTACCTTGCGCCGCGGCTTGATCGCGACGCAATCTTCGAGGCTCTGCGCCGCCGCCACCATTACGGCACGACGGGCAACCGGATGCTGCTCAGCGTCGAGGCCCACCTGCCGAGCTCGGGCACCCTGTACTTGCGTGATCCGGCTGTGTTCGAGGCCCCGGAAACGCGCGAGGTCGACCGTGTCATCATGGGGGACATCGCTGCCGTGCGCGACGACGGTGTGGTGCTCAAATTGGAGGCCGTCGGCTCCGCACCGATCGAGCGTATCGATGTTTTCGATGGTTTCGATCTGATCGAAACGGTCCGTCCCTATGGGCTGAACGAGCTCGGGGCCCGAATTCGGGTCATTTGGGAAGGCGCCGAATATCGGGGGCGGGCCCGTACGTCCGTATGGGATGGCGCCCTCACCCTCACCGATAACCAAATTCTTCGCGCGGCAGTCATTAACAACTGGAACCTCGACCGCGGGATTCAAAGCCAGGATGAGCGCCAAATCACCTGGAAGGCGGTGACAACAGGCAATTTCGGGGGACTGGATCTTTGGCTGGCCGATCCAACGGCGGGGCGGATCAAGGTCGAAACGCGTCACGTGCGGCAGGAAATACCGGTTGGGGAGATCGGCCTCGAGGATATCGTAGCCGAGGCGGGTGGTCTGGAGCGCCGCATGCGCTTTTACCGGCTGCCAGCAACGATGAAGGAGACGCGCGTCACCCTGCGGAAAATCGTTAAAGTTCGCCAGACAGGTGATACGCGCCTTTACGTCCGGGCCACTCAGGAGGACGGTCACAGGGCTTGGTCAAGCCCGATTTATCTATTCCGGCAGTAAAGTTCCTTCCCGCAGAAGGGTTTTTCGGCTGCGGCCGGCTCAGGGCTTGCGCCGGCCGCCTTGAGCTCCTGCGACAAAAGTTGCTGCGTGTATCTTGCCAATTGCATCCAGTGGCGGCGATTCTGTCATAGTGCTGTAATATTAGGCGTCCGCATGAGCTTTCGATTAAGGTGAATTCTGCGATGCTGTTCGCGGACGCGCCGTTGGATTCACAATGAGCCCGAGCGGGACGAAGCATGCCGGTAGCCAACGATGGCTGCCGCAGATCGTGCCGGAGCCGGTGTCCCAGTCCCACATCGACGATCCCGGCTGCCGGATTGATCACTGCGTCAGATGAGCGATTTGCTACGTATCGAAAACCTGGGGATCTCTTTTTCACTCCACGGCATCTGGCACGAGGTGGTCAAAGGCGTGAGCTTCCGGGTCCGGCGCGGCAGTGTCGTTGCGCTGGTGGGGGAATCCGGCTCGGGCAAATCGGTGATTGCTCAGGCGGTGATGGGCCTCCTTCCGCCGCCAGGGGCCGTGACCAAAGGGCGGATACTCTTCGATCCGCACGGTAAGGCAGCGCCGGTCGACATCGCAAAGCTCGATCCTGATGGAAAGGAGATGCGGGCGTTGCGCGGCTCCGCGATGTCGATGATCTTTCAGGAGCCCATGACCTCGCTGTCGCCGCTTCACACCATTGGCGACCAGATTTCGGAAGCCCTCACCACCCACGAGCCCGTCACCAAGAAGGAAGCCCGCGTCCGCAGCGAGGAGATGCTGGCCCTCGTCGGTTTTCCCGACCCAATGCGCGCCTTCGATATGTATCCTTTCGAGCTTTCCGGCGGCCTACGGCAGCGGGCAATGATCGCGATGGCGCTGATTTGCCGGCCAGCGCTTCTCATTGCTGACGAGCCGACAACCGCGCTCGACGTCACCATTCAGGCCCAGGTGCTGAAGCTGCTCAAGGATCTGCAGCAGAAGTTCAACATGGGGATGCTGCTGATTACCCATGATCTCGGCGTGGTGGCCAATATGGCAGACGAGGTCATCGTCATTTACCACGGTGAGATCATGGAGGCGGGCACCGCAGAGGCCATTTTTCGCACGCCGCACCACCCCTATCTGAAGGCGCTCCTGAAAGCAGTCCCCCATTTCGATATGGAGCCGGGCGAACGGCTCGTCTCATTGCGGGACATGGGCAATGGGGTCAAAATTCGGATCCCGCCAGAAAAGCGGGTTCAGGCGCCCGCACCGGGTTCAGACATTCTCATAAAGGCTCGTGATCTCAGCAAATCATTCACGACGCGCAAACACGGTTGGTTCCGCCAATCCGAGCAGGAAAAGATCACGGCGGTCGACGGTGTCAGCTTCGACGTGATGCGGGGTGAATGCCTCGGGCTTGTGGGAGAGTCGGGCTGCGGAAAGTCGACTTTAAGCAAGATACTCATGCGCGCCATCACTCCGGATTCTGGCAGCATCACTTATTTCGGCGCGGATGGGAAAGAGATTGATCTCCTAAAGCTTGAAGGCGCAGCTCTGAAGGCGTTCCGGCCGCGAATTCAAATGGTCTTCCAGGACCCGGTGAGCTCGCTTTCGCCGCGTATGACGGTTCTCAACATCATCCGCGAGCCGCTGCAGATCCATGGCCGCGGCACAGCGCGGGAGCAGGTCGAGCGCGTGATGGAGCTGATGCAAGCCGTGGGCCTCGACCCGCGATTTCTGAACCGCTATCCCCACAGCTTTTCTGGTGGGCAGAGACAACGCATCGGCATCGCGCGGGCATTGGCGCTCGATCCGGATATGCTAATCCTCGATGAGCCCGTCTCGGCCCTCGACGTCTCGGTACAGGCGCAGATCCTCAATCTTCTAAAAGATCTGAAAAGCAGCCTGGGGCTGACGTACATTTTCATTTCCCATAACCTCGCGGTCGTCGATTATATGGCTGATCGGATTGCGGTGATGGCCCGCGGGCGCATAGTCGAGATTGCGCCACGTCAAATCCTTTTTCGCCGGCCACTCCATCCTTATACGCGGGCGCTATTGAGTGCCGTGCCTTATCCCGATCTCGACAGGCCGCTTGACCTCAGGTTCATTTCTCTGGGCGGCGCGTCGAATGAGGAGAATTGGCCGCCTCAGTTCCGGCGGAGCGGAGCCGGATCAATGAGCTATATCGATCTTGGTGGGGGCCATCGCGTGTTGGTTAATCCGAATGTCGATGCACGCGAGCTCGAGGCTCCCGAGGTGAGATAGATGACGGAGCCAAGTCGTTCGGAGTTGCGGCGCATCAAGAGGAGCGTAGCGGCCCTTCTGCTGATTGCGGCAGTCCCGGCTACAGCCTGGGGTTTGGTGCTGCCAGGCAAAAGGATGATCGAGCCGCCGTATTTGAAAGAGGCGGTGGAAAAAGGCGAGCTTCCGCCGGTAGAGGAGAGAATTCCGCTCAAACCGCGAGTGATCGATCTGCGGAGCTTGGGACGAGAGCCGGGACGCCACGGCGGCCGGATCAGGATGTTGATGGGAGATCCCAAGGACATCCGAATGGTTATCGTTTACGGTTATGCCCGGCTTGTTGGCTATGACGACAAGCTGAATCTCGTCCCGGATATTCTGGAAGATTTGGAGATCGAGGAGGGTCGCGTTTTCACCCTGCGGCTCAGGCCGGGGCACCGTTGGTCCGACGGGCATCCCTTCACAGCGGAAGATTTCCGCTATTTCTGGGAGGACATAGCCAACAACGAAAAGCTTTCCCCTACCGGCCCGCCAATGGAGATGCTGGTCGATGGCAAGCCGCCGGTTTTCGAAGTCTTGGACCCATTGACGGTCCGCTACACGTGGCACGCACCGAATCCCGCATTCCTTCCAGCCCTTGCAGGCGCGAGGCCGCTCTATATTTACGCACCGAGTCACTACCTGAAGCAGTTCCACGCCAAGTACGCCGACCCGGAAAGACTTGAGGAAAAGGTAAGAGCGGCGCGGGTGCGGAGCTGGAGCGCGCTCCACGAGCGGATGGGGCGGATGTATCGGCCGGAGAATCCTGACCTCCCCTGCCTCGATGCCTGGTGCAACACCTCAGCGCAGCCGACGACTCGCTTCATTTTCAAACGCAATCCTTATTTTCACAGGGTGGACGCAGACGGACGACAACTCCCTTATGTCGATGAGGTGATTGTCAGCATCGGTTCCGGATCGCTGATTGCCGCACAGACAGGGAGCGGTGAAGCCGATCTACAGGCCCGCTATATCCGGTTCGACGATTACACGTTCTTGAAACGTGCTGAGGCTCGCGGCGGCCCCAAAGTCGCTTTGTGGGAGCGCGGTGAGGGCTCCCGAATAGCACTGCTGCCGAACCTCAACACGCAGGATCCGGTCTGGCGCAAGCTGTTGCGCGATGTTCGGGTGCGCCGCGCCCTGTCGTTGGCGATCAACCGGCGCGAGATCAACCAGGCCATTTACTATGGGTTGGCTCGCGAGAGCGCCAACACCGTTCTCCCGCAAAGTCCGCTTTACAAGCCCGAATACCGGGAAGCATGGGCGCGTTTCGATCTGAAGCGTGCAAACGAGTTGCTCGACGAGGCTGGCCTTGCGAAGCGGGATTCGGATGGCATACGGCTTTTGCCCGATGGGCGCCGCGCGGAAATCGTCATCGAAACGGCGGGAGAGAGCACCGAGCAATCGGACGTCCTTGCGCTCATTCGCGACACCTGGCTGAAGGTGGGAATTAAGATATACGTGCGGCCGACGCAGAGGGATCTGTTTCGCAAGCGCATCTACTCTGGCAGCACCGTGATGTCCGTGTGGAGCGGCTTGGACAACGCTGTGGCGACGCCGGACATGAGCCCCCACGAGCTTGCTCCAACGTCACAAGCGCAACTTCAATGGCCGAAATGGGGGCAGCATTACGAGGAAAAAGGGATGGTCGGCGAGCCGCCCGATATACCAGAGGTGCGCCGGCTCCTGGAGCTGTATGAAGCGTGGCGCGTATCGAAGTCCAGCAAGGAGCGGGCTGAGATCTGGCACGAAATGCTGCGGATTCATGCCGATCAGGTTTTCACGATTGGCACCGTGAGCGGAGCGCGCCAGCCGATCGTCTTCGCGAGAAATCTTGTCAACGTGCCTGAGGAGGGCGTCTGGGCGTTCGATCCCGGCGGATACTTCGGCCGCTATATGCCGGACACATTCTGGTTCCGCGAAAGCGAGTCATAAGGGCAGCAGCGACACCATGCTTTCCTACATCTTCCGCCGGATTTTGATGATGATTCCGACGCTGCTCCTCACCAGCGTTCTGGTGTTCACCATAATGGAGCTGCCACCCGGCGATTATTTCGAAAGCTACATGGCTGAGCTCCAAGCTCAGGGGGAGGGCGTCGACAAAGGCAAGATTGAGTTTCTGAAGCGGGAATATGGGTTCGACAAGCATCCGGTCGAGCGATATTTCATCTGGCTTACCGGCATGTTGCAAGGGGATTTCGGCTATTCGTTCGAGTACCAGATGCCTGTCTCGGATCTCATCGGCAGCCGCATTTTCCTGACCGTCCTGGTTTCCTTCGCAACCATTTTGCTGACCTGGCTGATTGCTTTTCCAATCGGAATTTACTCTGCAACTCATCAGTACAGTTGGGGCGACTATGGCCTCACCTTCTTGGGAATGCTTGGCATTGCAATTCCGAATTTCCTTCTGGCGCTCATCCTGATGTACCTCGCCAACGTCTGGTTCGGTACATCCATCGGTCACTTGATGGCGCCCGAGTTCATCGACCAGCCGATGAGCTGGGCAAAGTTCAAGTCGATTCTCGCTCATATGTGGATTCCGGTCCTGGTCATCGGGACGGCCGGAACGGCCAGCATGATCCGCAAGATCAGGGCCAACCTCCTCGATGAGCTGCGGAAGCAGTACACGATCACTGCGAAGGCGAAGGGGCTTCACCCCTTCAAGGCTTTGGTCAAATACCCGTTGCGGTCATCCCTTAATTTCTTCGTCGGTGGTATTGGGGGCATTCTGCCAGAAGTCGTATCCGGTGCAGAGATCGTTGCGATTGTTCTGTCACTCGAGACGACGGGACCGCTTCTCATCAGGGCCTTACAGAGCCAGGACATGTATCTTGCCGGGTCCTTTCTGATGTTGCTGGCTTTGCTCACCGTCATCGGTGTTTTGATTTCCGACATCGCGCTAGCCTTTCTCGATCCGCGCATTCGGCTGCAGGGCAAGAGCACGCGATGACGACGCCTCTCCCGCCGCCAGGTGCCCCGCTAGAGCATTACGTCTCGACGAAGCCGTTCGACCCGCGGTCCATCGAACGGCTTTCCGCGGCCCAGGAGCGTGTTTATCTCGCGTCGCAATGGCGGCTCATGTGGTGGAAGTTCAAGCGCCACCGCGTTGCCGTTGCGTCTGGCATTTTCCTGGCTGTGCTTTACGTCAGCATTCTCTTCTGTGAATTCCTGGCGCCGTATCATTATCAAACGAGGCACATCGATCATATTTACGCGCCGCCTCAGACCATTCATCTGTTCCACGAAGGCCAATTCATTGGGCCGTTCGTCTATGGAACGAAGTACTCCTTGAATATGGAGACACTTAAGAGGGAGTACACAATAGATCCCACGGCGGTTCAGCCCATCCGTTTTTTCTGCCGGGGAGATCCTTACAAATTCTGGGGTCTATTCGAGTCTGATATCCACCTGTTCTGCCCTGCCCGCGAGGGCACCTTGTTCCTTCTCGGAACCGATCGACTTGGCCGCGATGTGCTATCTCGGATCATCTACGGAGCACGAGTTTCTTTAACCATAGGCCTGCTGGGCGTCGCGATCAGCTTTCTGCTTGGGCTCATTTTCGGCGGGCTGGCTGGCTACTATGGGGGTGTCGTCGACCTCATCATACAGCGCGTCATCGAGGTCCTGCAGTCTTTGCCCACGATCCCGCTGTGGCTGGCACTTGCCGCTATTATGCCGGTCACGTGGAGCCCCATGGTCGTTTACTTTGCGATTACCGTGATCCTCGGGCTCATAGATTGGACCGGCCTTGCCCGCGCGGTCCGTTCGAAATTGTTATCGCTCAGGGAGGAGGATTACGTGCTCGCAGCGCAGCTGATGGGGGCCAGTTCTGCGCGAATCATCGGAAGGCACCTTGTCCCGGGTTTTATGGGTAATTCAATTCAAAGGGAAACCCCGGTCTCTTATAAAAATCTGACCC
>QGVC01000584.1 GCA_003242645.1 Pseudomonadota bacterium | reverse complement strand
ATGCTGAGAGGCAGGTCAAGCTCCTAGCGACCGGTGCATTCTCGTCTCTGCACGGCCTCCAAAGCCGTATAGGCAACTTAAAGCCAAACTGAGATCCTGCTGCAACGTACACCGGCCAGTTAACGGGCTCTGGGTGTCACAGAGGCACTGAAGCTTGGCGGCACAAGATCTTCCCATGCCCCCTTCCACGCGCACGAGAGCTGGACACTGCTCTAATGCCCCTCCTCACGCGGACACTCCAACTCAGCCATTGTCGTCGACAATTCGAACAGGAGGCCCTCTTTCCGGAAGTTGAGGCGAGTCTTCCCACCGAACTCCCGAGGAACGGCCACAGTTAGGATCTGGGAGCCAAAACCTTTGCCTGATGGTTCGCCGATCGGCGGCCCGCCATCCTCGATCCAACACAAGCGGAACTCGTCTTTCGATTTCAGACGCCCCGCTGACCACGTAATGCGAACTGTACCGCTGCTAGAGCGAAGCGAGCCGTGCTTAATGGCATTGGTCGCGAGCTCATTGATCGCCAAAGCGAGTGTGAGTGCTTGCCGGGACGAGAGCTCGCAATGTGGACCATCAATGATGAACGGGTCGCGCTCAAGTTGATACGGTCTTAGCACTGCTTCAATAATGGCGCGGATTGACCCGCGATCATACATGCGACCGGTCAAGATCGCTTGTGTGTTGGCTAGTGCATCGATCCTGCCCAAGAGAGCTTGCTCGGCCTCATGTCGAGAAGGTTTTGACTTGAAGGTCTGTCGCGCCATGGCTGCTACGATCGCGAACATGTTCTTGCCGCGGTGAGAAAGCTCGCGAATGAGCAGCTCCGCTTGCCGCTCCGCCATCACCTTCCGTGTAGTTTCGTAGACTGTGGCAAGCGCACCCCGCACTTGACCGGCCTCATCCCGTATTGGGCTGTAGCAGAAGGTGAAGTAAGCCTCTTCCGGCTCACCTTTTCGATTGATCCTGAGCAGCATGTCTTCAAGGAAGGTCGGGCTCCCGGCGTATGCGCGTTCTACCAACGGTCTTAATGCATCCCAGATCTCTGGCCAGACCTCGAAAATGGGCTTGCCGAGGGCTGTAGGCTTGTCGCCAAGTATCGATAGGAAAGCATCATTGTAGATGCTAATCAGCTTTGGCCCCCATACGATCCACATCGGAAATGCTGAGTTCAGCGCCAAGCTCACGGTGATTTTGAGACTTGGGGACCACTTTTCGATCGGGCCCAATGGATTGGAGGCCCAATCGAACCGGCGAATCGCAATCGCCATTTCTCCCCCACCTTCGAGGAAAACGAGGCCCGTATTCTTAGCCATTTCAGCACACGTCGGAGCAAGGGTAGGCGAGATCGACCGCCAGCGAATTACTGCGGCGAAGGTGTTTGAGTTCACCTAGGAGCCGAAGGTCATCGCGGGCAAGCTGTCGCAGGCGGTGAGGACGCTTCTGCTCTTTGTCGCGGCTCACTTCAAGAGCTCGCGATGCGGCGCGCGTAAGGTGCATTGTTGGCTGGATCTCTTAATTCGATATGAAGTGCTACGAAAGTCGAAGCCCCCGCCAAACAGCGAGAAAGCTGCCGGTGGAAGCCGGGCGACAATCGGACCGCGCTGAACGCTACTGCGGCCGAGAACAATTCGATGCATCAACGGTCCGTCTTCTATGTTCCCAAGGACCAGCGTCACGGCATGGCCGTCGAATGGGCGCACCGTTAAACCAGTCACACAAGCGCTGTATCTGGTCTATCGTCGCACCGAGATCTAGGGTGCGCCGGACGGGCGCCGTCTCTAGAGTTTGCGAGCCAACCGGGGCGCACTCTTATCCTTCGGTCTACTTTGCCTGTTGGTTAGCGCCGAGCATTCGTGGGCCTCAAAGGCGTTGGCAACAGCTCGGAGCCTTGTCCTCTTTGGGCAAGTCCTTGATGCGGCCCAACCAAAGCTTCCACGTGGTCACATCAAGAACGCGTTGGCGTCGGTTTCGGGTCACAGACCAGATCACTCGAAGCCTGCTACGTCAGCGCCTTCGTGTCGGCGAATCGCTGTGCAGCCTTGAAGAAATTCAGAAAGTTCCGGCTATCAAAACGGGCGGCAAAGAATTGCCTCCTCGTTCCCCTTGAGCTCCGAGCTGCCCCGCCACCTACCTTAGTGGAGTATGATATGGTTGAGTTACTACATTTGATCTAAGTCAAG
>QGVC01000583.1 GCA_003242645.1 Pseudomonadota bacterium | reverse complement strand
CAAGAACGGCGTAAGGCGTTTTCGCACCGCTTACGTCGAGGCGGCGAAGGGGAACGGCAAGAGTCCCTTGGTTGCGGGGCTCGGGCTGTACTTCATGCTGTGTCTCGGCAAGGAGCGTGCGGAGGTGTATGCGGCTGCTGCGCAGAAGGATCAGGCGCAGATTTGCTTTCGCGACGCGGTGGCGATGTGGCAGCGATCTCCGCAGCTAGCGACGAGGTTGATTCCGAGGGGGCAGAACCCTGTTCATGAGCTGACGCACCTCGAGTCTGGCTCATTTTTCAGGCCGATTTCGTCCGAGAACAGGGGCAAGAGCGGCGCTCGGGTGTTTTTTGCTGCGGTGGACGAGGTCCACGAGCATCCTAACGGTGAGGTCATAGGGATGCTCCGTGCTGGGGTCAAGTCGTCGCAAGGCTTGATCTTCGAGATCACGAACTCCGGTTACGACCGCAATTCGATCTGTTACGAGCACCATGACTACAGTGTGAAGGTGGTCAATGGTGAGATCGAGAATGACAGTTGGTTCGCGGTGGTTTACGGGCTAGACAAGGACGACGACCCGTTTACCGATGAATCGTGCTGGGTGAAGGCGAATCCTTTGCTCGGCATCACGATTCAACCGGACTACATCCGCGAGCAAGTGAGGGAGGCTCGCGGGATGCCGTCGAAGGAGTCGCTCGTCAGGCGACTGCATTTCTGTGAGTGGGTGGACGCGGCCGAGACTTGGATTGGTCGAGAGGCTTGGGAGAGGGTAGAGGCTGATATCGAGCTATCGGACTACGAGGGTCGGGTGTGCTTTGGTGGGCTCGATCTTTCGTATACGACGGATCTGAGTGCGTTAGCTCTAGTATTCCCCGATGAAGGGGATAGATACGACGCCTTCCTGTGGTTCTTCAAGCCGAGAGAGGGTCTACAGGAAGCGGTCGAGCGAGACCGAGTGCCGTACGACGTTTGGGCGCGGCAGGGGTACTTGACGCTGACCGAAGGGTCGGTCATCAAGCTATCTCCGATAGCGGAGGTATTAGCGGAGATTGCGTCGCGGTTCTCGCTTCAGAGCGTCGCTTACGACCGATATCGGCATCGAGAGTTGGCGATGCATCTCTCGGACCTGGGGTTAGACATCCCGATGCAGGAGCACCCTCAAGGATTCCGGCGGCAAGGGGATAGCCCGTTGTGGATGCCGTCGAGTGTGCAGGAGCTCGAGAACGCGATCATCGAGGGTCGGTTGAGGGTGCATGTTAATCCGGTTCTTAGATGGAACGTGTCGAGCGTGGTGATTCGTCACGACCCTGCCGGAACGGACAACAGGATATTCGACAAGCGCAAGAGCACGGGACGTATTGACGGCGTGGTAGCTCTGGCGATGGCGGTAGGCGCGGCGAGTGCGATGCCGGTCACGAGTGGAGAAGCCGTAGAGGTTTGGTGATGGAAACAATCAGCGGTTATTGCACGCTCGAAGTGAAGAGCTTCGGCGAGGGCAAGAAGGGTGTCATCCGAGGTCGGTTGTCGCACATCGCGGCGGATCGTGAGGGTGACGTGATATTGCCGAAGGGGCTGAAGTTTCGTCTTCCGATTCCTCTGCGTCACGAGCACATGAGGAATGTCGGCCACATCTACGCTGCCGAGGTGACCGATAACTATCTCGACATCGAGGCTCAGCTTGCGGACCCCGGGGAAGCTCAGAGCGAGCAGATCCGGGAGAGGCTGCTGGCGGCGTGGGATTCGGTGCGGCTCGGCCTTGCGAGGGGGTTGAGTCTCGGAATCATCCCGATCAAGTCGGAGCCGACTGGACGAGGTTACGGACGGAAGTACCTCGAGGCCGAGCTGATCGAGGGTTCCATTGTCGAGATTCCGGCGAATGCCAAGGCGACGATTAGCGTCGTGAAGTCTTACGCCGGCCGAGGTAGGCGCTCTAGCGTTTCGCGTGTTGATCCCTACATTGTTCGTCGGGTTACGCGTAACGACGGGGCTGTATACCTCTAGCCATCTAACTGTTTTCGATTCTAAGCCGCCCTCGAGGCGGCTTTTTCATTGGTGCGCCCGCTTTGTGCGGGCGTTTTTGTTTCTGCCGTTTTGGGCGTTCAACACCAGCTCGTTTTGGAGCGCTTAACCCTAAGGGGTAAGGCAATGAATCTCAGTCAACTGATCAAGGCGTTTACCGCCAAGAGTGCCGATATCGAGG
>QGVC01000582.1 GCA_003242645.1 Pseudomonadota bacterium | reverse complement strand
CGGTGGGAGTCGGCAACGGACTGGACGCGCTGACGCTTGCGCTACGGGCGCTCGATGTCGGACCTGGCGACGAGGTTATCGTACCCTCGAACACCTACATCGCGACCTGGCTCGCCGTAACGCAGTGCGGCGCAACTCCTGTGCCGGTCGAGCCGGACCCTCGGACGTACAACATCGACCCAAACAGAATCGCAGCCAGATTGACGTCGCGCACTAAGGTCATTCTGCCGGTTCATCTCTACGGTCAACCCGCAGACTTGGACCCCATCCTCGCCCTTGCCCGGCAACATGGCCTCGCGGTCGTGGAGGATGGCGCGCAAGCTCATGGCGCCAGTTATCACGGGCGGCGCGCGCACGGTGATATGGTCTGCTGGAGCTTCTATCCGGGCAAGAACCTCGGCGCGCTCGGCGATGCTGGCGCTATTACCACCAATCGCGCGGATTTGGCGGATCGCGTTCGCGTCCTGCGCAATTATGGCTCGCGTGTGAAGTACATAAACGAGGTCGCCGGCGTGAACAGCCGTCTCGATCCGCTGCAGGGCGCCGTGCTGCGCGTCAAGCTCGCACACTTGGACAGGTGGAATGCCCGCCGCAAGCAGATAGCCGCGTACTATCGCGAGTTGCTGTCCGACCTCGACCTCGTGTTGCCCGCCACCATCGACGGCGGCGAACACGTCTGGCACCTTTACGTCGTGCGTTCGCCGAAGCGGGATGCTATCCAGGCTGCGCTGACTGCTGCCGGTATTGGCACGCTGATACATTACCCAATTCCGCCTCATCGGCAGGCTGCGTATTCTGGCCTCGGCATTCCGGGTGACGCCTTTCCCATCGCTAACCAGCTGGCAGGCGAGGTCTTGAGCCTCCCCATGGGGTCACACTTAACCAGAAGCGATGTCGAACGGGTTGCAATTGAATTGAAGAAGGTTATCGCGAGGTGATGAATAGCATTCAAAGTCAACGACCTTTGGTCACGTTTGCCCTTTTCGCGTACAATCAGGAACACTTCATACGTGATGCCATACGTGGGGCGCTGTCACAAACGTACGAGCCGCTGGAGATCATTCTTTCGGACGACTGCTCTTCGGACCGGACGTTCGAAATTATGCAAGAGATGGCGGATGCCTATGAAGGGCCACATCAGGTCCGGCTCAACAGGTCGCCGGAGAACCTAGGCATATTGGGGCATCTTATAGATGTTGGCCGGGAGGCGCGGGGGAGCATTCTGGTCGTTGCCGCTGGCGATGACATATCCAAGCCTGAGCGCGTTGCTGCATTGATACCCATGTTTCAAAGATCACGACGTCTGGGCGGCGGGTAGTTGGCTTGAGATAATTGACGAATTGGGCGCGCCAGTCGGAGAAGTTTGGGAGTTTCCTGAGTTTAAGATGGTGGGAACTTGCGCCTGCGGAGAAGGTCAAGTTTTTATTGCTGTCTGTGCGGGAGGGTAAGCTGAGGTCAGCCCTCAGTCGTCTCTTCGGTATGCGCGTGTTTCTGCTTCGCGAGTTAGCTAGAAGTTACGTATCTCAGCTATTTGGTAGTTCTACCGGAAAACAGGGGTCGATGACCTCGTAGGTCTCAACTGGCTCAATCCTTTAGGAAAAATGTCCTCGCCGGTGCATCGCAAAACGTGAGGGGAAGCGCTCTGCTCTATCGCGCCGGCTTGCAAATGGGCATTCTGTGTTAGCCAAAGCCACCGAGCGCCGGGGACAGCGCGCCGTCCGTGCTTCATTAGCGGCTTAGTCTAGATTTTCCATTAGCCAATATCTCTAGTGTGCTGCTCGAACTCCGGTTCGCGGAGGCGAACAATGGAGCAAGAAAGACTCCTTGTCGCTGACAAGTACACTGCAGGGATCCGGGCTCCTGAGGCAACAATGCTAATGCAGTTTGAGGCCGTGCAACTACTTGCACATCTTCGCCTTGTCGTTGATGATTGGATGGGTAGGAAGTCTACACGCGACGCAGAGTGTATCCAAAGCCTGGCGCTTTGCCGCCCTCACGCTGCCGCCTCTCTCTTCCGCATCATTCGAAGCGCAGTCGAAGACAAGGGAGACAGCGGCCCCGTCAACAGCGTCCAGGCCGGCGGTGGCATGTCAGCCAAATTGGCGGCCTGGATCTCCGGGACGTAGCTTCTGCGGAAGGCGTAGGCCGCCACGGACGTCAGCGCGCGATACCGCCAGCCCGG
>QGVC01000581.1 GCA_003242645.1 Pseudomonadota bacterium | reverse complement strand
CCATTTCTTTTTTGTGGGAGGGTTAAATTGTGTGCAGGGCCTTCATCTGGGCTGCTGTCGGTTTTGTTGCTGGAACGCTGTTCTGGAGCATCACGGGCTTAGACCCAAACCCGCGAGTATTGGCACGCACCTTTGCGCCGGCGGACACCTCTTCGACCCGCACTGACACCACTAAGCCTGCGGACAGAGTGCCGACGTCGCTTTCAGCTGCCGGCAATATTCGGCACGACTGCGCGACTCTCGTGCTCGATCGAGCGCTCAAGCAGACAAGGCTGCATCCCTGCACCACTGACGATCCGCCCTTGAGATTCGCGACAAGCGCTGGTCGTCAGGATCGCCTCGCCGTCGTGGAATAAGCCGCTACGCCAGCTCTCTCACCTCACTCAGCGCGTCTACAAAATTCCCCCAAGCAACAGGCTTGGCGGCTTCACCGCTGCGACCCAAGCTAAGCGGCTGCCTTGGGGTGGGTTGTCAGGCCGTCCTGCGCAGACGTTCCGGTCGCCAGGCTGCCGGCGCAAGGCAGATGTACCCCGAAGCCGTTGATGCCGGAGCCGCATCGATCCGAGTTGGATCCAGACTCCAGTATCCGGCGAGCCGCATGACGTGCTCCTCCGTCGGGTAGAGGATCAGCTCACCCCCTGCGTCGCCCGTCCGCTCACGAACGCCGCGCAGCTCGAACAGCTTGAGACCCAGCCTCTTCTCGTCGCGTGTCGGCTTGCCCCTGTTCCAGATCGTCCCTTCATCGCCAATCGCAAACGCACGAATGAGCCTTCCGTGGACGATCCGCGCCCAAGCGAAGAAGTCGATGGGCGGATAGCTGAAGAAATATTGCACCTCGATGAATTCCGCTCCCAGCCTCAGGAGCATCGGCGTGCATTTGTCGACGAAGCTCCGCCCGACCGGATAAGGCAGCGACAGTCCGACCACGAACGTCCAGCCGCTCACCGGCGGCGACACGAACACGTGCTTCTCGCCCAGCTCGTCGTCGTAGACTGAGCCAATACCTGAGTTCCAGTTGCACGGCCGCGGATTGACAAGGCCGAGCACGTCGATGACACGCGCCGTATCCCGCGTGCGGATGGCGAGCCACGCCATCTTGAGGCCAAAGGGCACTGGCCTGTCTGGCGTGGCGTCGAAGATGACGCGGTGCTGAACAAAGCGCGGTGCGAGGATATACGCGGCGATCGCGATGGTCAGCGGAAGAAGAATGGCGATGGTGAGGACCACGAGAAGCGCCCCCGGATTCAGCCATCGCCACAGTTAATGCTGTTGCAGCTCCATCGCAAGCAACGTCAACCTAGGTTTTGGGGAAAACCCGAGGTGGTCAGTAGGTGACTTTCGCGGAGAACACAAAGCGCTCGTCGCAATACTTGGTGGTGGCGCAAATACCTGCGTTCGCAGTTCCGATATCCGTGTCCCAGTAGCGGAAATCCAACGTCAGCTTCTCGGCTTCCAACGATAGGCCTGCGTTCCAGTAGAGGTAATCATCATCGCTAGAAATGCCATCGACCGCGAAGCCATCCGAAGCATCGCCGACAGCATAGCCGATCAACGCACTGATACTCGGTGTAAAAGCAAGAAATTGCGGTAGCTGATAGGCAACGGACCCTTCGAACGTCCAGACCTCGCCCGTTTCGCCTGTAAATTCAGGTGAATAGTACACGGTACCGCCAATGGTGACATTCTGGACGGGAGAAGCGCTGGCCCCAGCCTTCAGCTCGACGAAATTCAGCTCAGCGCCCGAATCGTTGGCACCTGGATACGTGTAGTGGATGACCCCGAGATCAAAGCTTATGCCCCGCCACTCCGGCTTGATCCCGGCATAGAAATCCAACTCAACGTCCGCGTCGAGCGGTTCACCGAAGTCAATCATCGAACTCCAGACACCGGCATAGAAGATGCCATAGGAGATATCCACGCCGCCCTGGAGAGCAGGCTTCTCGTCCCGCTGCGAAATGCCGCGAAAAATATAGTCGCTCGTTGCGCCGATATTGAACGACCACTCGAACGAGCGGCCCGGCGGGGTTACTTCGTCTTTCAGGCTGCCGTCGAAGCTGCCGTCCGCTAATGCAGGCGAGGCTGCAATCAACGCAAGGCCGGTCGCTGCAGCCCAAATCACGCGACCTGCCCTGTCCATTTCAAGCATCATGATCATGCCCCCCAGCTCCCGACCCCTGCGCATCC
>QGVC01000580.1 GCA_003242645.1 Pseudomonadota bacterium | reverse complement strand
CTGGTCGGGCTATCTTATGTGCAGCGTCTCGTTGATTTCAAGTCCGCTGATGTTGGCCAGCCGTTCCGAAGGTTACTGGCCGCGGGCCGGCAGCGGCTTTGCCTTGCTCGTAGATGGAACGACCGCCGATGCGACGGCCCCTACTGTCGCCACGGCGCCGCCGCGCAGGAACTGGCGACGCCCGACGTCGACCAGCTTGTTGCAGCCTTTCATTGGATCGCTCTCCCTATCGCTTCAGAGACAGGGAAAGCATCGCAAGCGATGTGCCAATGTTGGTGGCGCGCAGAATGCGTGAAGTTTCAATAGCTTGCGGTTAGCGGACTCGTGTAAACCGTTCGGATATCCCAACGCGATTGATTGCCACGTTCGGAAATCTGAACATCACTCCTCTTCGTCGCCAGACCCGATACCCAACCGACGCATTTTTTCCCAGAGTGTCGTCCGTGATATGCTGAGGAGTTCCGCCGCTCGCGTCACGCGACCGGCGGACTCCCGAAGGGCGCGCTGGATTTGACGCCTTTCAGCGACTTCGCGCGCTTCGCTGAGAGTTGCCAGCGGCGCAACAGTTTCGCCGTCGCGACCTGTTGCTTGCTCCGGGAAGAGGTCGGTCGGCATGATCCATTGCCCGTAGGACAATGCTAAGGCCCGCTCCACTCTGTTACGCAGCTCCCGGACGTTTCCCGGCCATGAGTGCTCCAGGGCAGCATCAATGGTCAGCGATGCAAACCCGCGTACATCGGAGTTCAGTTCTGCGCTGAATTGATCGAAGAACAGCTCCATCAGGGTCGGAATATCTTCCGGTCGCTGGCGCAGCGCCGGAATTTCTATAGAAACGGTGTTGATGCGATGCAGAAGATCGAGGCGGAAGCGCCCATCACGCACCGCCGCGTGTAGATCGCAGTTTGTCGCGCATACAAGCCGCGCCTTGAATGGGATCTTCCTTTCCCCACCCACGCGCGTGAAAGCCCTTTCTTCGATGAGTCGCAGAAGCTTGGCCTGTAGTGGAAGCGGCAGCTCCGCGATTTCATCGAGAAACAACATGCCTCCGCCAGCGCGCTCGGCGTAGCCCTTGTGCTGTGCGTGTGCTCCCGTAAAAGCGCCTCGCTCGTGTCCGAACAGCTCGCTTTCCATGAGATCCGTAGGCAATGCTGCGCAATTGACAGCAATTATCGGCCTATCGGCGCGCGGCGAGATGCCGTGGAGAAACCGCGCACACACCTCTTTGCCCACACCTGTCTCACCGGTGAGCAGGACGGGGCTCGTCAGCGGTGCGACGCGGCGCAGCATCTGCTCAACGCGCTTCATGGCTTCGGAAGCGCCGAGCGTTCCCTCGGGCCGCACCTGTGACCATGCCCGGATCAGACTTCGCGCTCGGTCCATGAACGTCTCTAGGTCAAACGGCTTTGCGACGTAGTCGCCAGCACCGGCGCGCATAAGCCGGACCGCCTCGTCGATATCACCAAAGGCCGTCATGAACAGGAAGGGCGGCGCGCTCCGCGTTTGTGCGATTTCGCTGAATAGCCGATCACCTGTAGTATCGGGCAGGCGGATATCGCACACGACAAGATCAGGACTTGTTGCCTTGAGACCCCTGATCGCCTCAGAGCCGGATTGCCACCAATCGACATAGGCCCCTTCGAGCGTGAGGCTCTGCACGAGACTTTCGCCCATGATGGGGTCGTCCTCAATGAGGCCTATTACGCGGCCCTCAAGCGACATGACTGAGCTCCTGTGTCTTAGCGAAAGGCTTTTTCCGCTCGGGGATCTTCAACCGGACCGACGTGCCTCCGCAAGCGCGGGTGGTTGCTTCAAGCTGGCCCCCGACTTCATACGCAAAGCGCTTCACCATCCAGAGCCCCAATCCGCTGCGTGGAGCCACTGGGGCTGGCTGTGAAAGTGGGGCGTTGATGTAGTCCAGAATGGCGCGTGGCATTCCAGGACCCTGGTCACGAACTTCAAGCTCGATTCCATCCTGCGTCGCCGCAGCTTCAAACGACACTGTTCGATTGGGCTCTGTTGCGGCACAAGCGTTGAGAAGCAGATTGAGTGCCGCATCCCGTACTCCACCAACGGGTACAAAAATCTCCCGGTCCATAGCATTCCGCCACTCAAGCTGCAGGTTCTTGCGCTTGATCTCTGGCTGCAGTAGCAGGGCAAGGTCATCGACGTCGGTCGCCGTTAACGGTCGT
>QGVC01000579.1 GCA_003242645.1 Pseudomonadota bacterium | reverse complement strand
TTCATCGCCATAGCCTACTTCAGCCAAGCCAAGAATGAACATCTGTCGAACGAGGATGAACGTGGCCTGCTGTACTGGCTCTACGTCGCCAACGCGAGAGGCCGCTATTCCCGTGGTTCAACGGAGACATTGCTCGACGCTGATTTGGCGACTATTAAACGCGGCGGTGGTCCCAGGGAGTTGATCGAGACACTCCGGCAGCAGTTTGGCCGTTTGACCATCGAACCGGTGGACCTCGCCGGACGTGGTGCGGGCAGTCCCCTGTTCTCGCTGGTGTTCCTGGCGATGAAACAAAACGGTGCCAAGGACTGGTCCACCGGACTTGGGCTTTCACTGACCCATCAAGGCCGGGCTCACTACATTCAGTACCATCACGTTTTTCCGAAATCGCTACTGAAGACATTGTACGAGACGCGCGAAATCAACGAGATCGCCAATATGGCCTTCGTCGCGGGACGGACGAATCGGTCGATCAGCAACAAGGAGCCGGAGGCGTATCTGCGAAGAGTTATTGAGGAACGCGGCACGGAGGCCCTGGCCTTGCAGTGCGTGCCAACTGATCCCGGCCTTTGGACAGTCTCTAACTACCGTGCGTTCCTTGAGAAGCGTCGATCCATGATTGCATCGCTAGTGAATAGTTTTCTTCAATCGGTGCAACCAGCCGGATGGGCTGACAGCGCGATGTCAGCGGAGCTTACGGCAAGTTGAAGTGGCCTCTTGATGGCCACACTGATACTGAACATATTCCGCGGCTGGCCAAGGATACTGAGGCTGAGGGACCGCAGGATGGTTGGGACGTTCCGGGGGCGTAAACGGCTTCCTGGGAAGGAGGTTTGCATGACGCGTTTGACAACGACATCGGGGAGCGCGGCTAGCCAGCCCACCCCAGCATCTTTCGGTTCGCAGCGACTTCGCTCGATTCACATCACTGGCGGCTTTCTTGATGGTGCCGTCTTCGACCTTGCCGACGGACTGAACTGCCTGATCGGGGCGAGGGGCACCGGCAAGACCAGCGTATTGGAGCTTGTGCGCTACGCATTGGACGCGCTGCCAGCCGCTAACGATCCCGAACGGCAACGGATTGAGAACCTCGTCAAGGCGAATCTCGGCGATGGAACAGTGGAACTGCTGGTCGAGACCCGTGACGGGCTGACCTATAAGGTCATTCGATCCTGGCAGGATGATCCGGTGGTTGTCACGGCCGACGGTTCGCCCACGGAGATTTCTCTCCGTGCCGGCGGCGTCTTTAGAGCTGACATTTATAGTCAGAACGAAATCGAGAGGATCGCCGACCAGGCGCTGTCGCAGTTGTCGCTGATCGACAACTTTGAGGCGAACCAGATCGCCCAGATCACCGCCGAGTTGCGGACGTTGACCTCCAAGCTAGCGACAAATGCCACAACGCTACTGCCGTTACAGGATCAAATCGACGGCCTCAATAGCGAGATTGCTGGCAAAGACGCGATCCAACAGAAGATCGACGCCCTCGGACCAATCACCGGTCAGAATGCCGAGGCGGTGACCAAGGGACAGCAGGCCAAGTCACTTCGACAGCGTGAAACCCAAGCAATGGAGGGCCTGTGGCAGTTCCTTCAGGAGTACGACCAGCAGATTGCCGACCTGAGCGGCCAGGTCGCACACCGCACCAGTCAATGGCTGACACGCGAGATGCTCTCTGGTCCCAATGGCGCTGCGATCACCGGCGTCCGGCAGAAGCTACTCGACCGTGGCGCTGAGATCGACGAACTGCTACGGCAGGCCCGTGCGTGCCTATCGAAGCTGCAAGACGAACTTGGCGACGCGGGCACGTCCCTGACGAGCGCGCATGCCCAACAGGAGGCAGCGTATCAGGAACTCATCAAGCATGATGCGGCGTTGCGCGGACAGGCGGCCGAACGCTCACGCCTGGAAAAGATGAAGAACGACCTGCTGGCCAAGCAACGCCAGCGCGACGCCATCATCGAGAAACAGGCGGGGCTGCAAAAAGAGCGAACGCAGTTGCTGCAAAAGCTCTCGGAATTACGCGACAGCCGCTACAACGTTCGCAAGGCTATTGCCCAGCGGATCAACACGGCGCTGATGCCTGACATCCGCGTGACCATCGAGCAGTCGGGGCATCTCGGCCAATATCGGGCGATGCTCGAACAGGCACTGACGGGCGCTCGCGTACAGCGTGGCGTGGTTGCCCAGCGG
>QGVC01000578.1 GCA_003242645.1 Pseudomonadota bacterium | reverse complement strand
GAATGCCCCTGGAATGAGGATCTTCCAGACGTAGCGGATCCCGCTTAGACCATAGTTGCGCCCGACCATCCGCCAAGTCGGGCTCACTGCGCGAAAGCCTGCATGCGTGTTGAGGGCGACGGCCCAAAGCACCGCATGCAGGAGGACGAAAATCGTGCTGCCATCACCGAACCCAAACCAGATCATTGCGAGCGGCAACAGCGCAATGGATGGGAGCGGATTGAACATCGACGTCAAGGTTTCGAGCAGATCTGCTCCGACGCGCGTTGCGCTCGCAAAGGCGGTCAACAAAGCTGCAAAGAACAGTCCAACCGCATACCCCTGCAGCAGCACCTTTATCGAGGTGAAGGCTGCATAAATGATCTTGCCAGAAACGAGGCCCTCCCACAGGGCAACGACGGTTGCTCCGAACGTCGGCACGAGCAGGCTATTGTCCAGCCAACGGGCATAGAGCTCCCAGATCAGCGCCAGGACCACGAGCAGAATGGTCTTGCGCAAGACAGCGTTGCTCGAAAGCCGCTCCCAAACGCTGAGCGGTTTCTCGACTACACCGAAGGCAGTATCTTCAAGTGTGACGTAGATCTCCGGTCGTTTTGGAGGCGTCGCAATATTAGTCATTGCCTGACTGATCCTTCCTTGGACGCTCGGCGAACAGCATTTCCTCGATTCGCTCAGAGAGGGTCTTGCCGTCGCTGCCCACCGGATCGGTGCCGTCGCTATTCATCTCTGCGCGCACCCGGCCAGGGTGGGCACTGAGGAGCAGGATACGATTACCGACCTTGACGGCCTCTGGAATGGAGTGCGTCACGAACAGCAGCGTGAAACGGGTTTCCTCCCAAAGGCGAAGGAGCTCTTCCTGCATCTTCACGCGCGTCAGCGCGTCCAGAGCTGCGAAAGGCTCATCCATCAGCAGAATCTCAGGCTCCATCGCCATGCCGCGGGCAATGGCTACGCGCTGCTTCATACCGCCGGAAAGCGTGTGAGGATAACTATCGGCGAACTTGGACAGGTTGACCTTGTCGATGTAGTGCATCGCCTTCTCACGCGCCTCCTTGGCCGACATGCGGCCACTCGCGGTGAGAGCGAACACGACATTTTCTAGTACGGTAAGCCAGGGCAGCAGTTGATCGAATTCCTGGAAAACCAATATGCGGTCAGGTCCAGGTTTCTGCACCTTTCGGCCATTCAGCTCAATCGTTCCTTCAACCGGCTGAATAAAACCGCCGACGGCCTTCAGCAGCGTTGATTTCCCGCAGCCGGACGGCCCCAGCAGAACAAATCGGTCCGAAGAATAGACATCGAAGCTGACGCGGTACGTCGCCGTTACCAGATGGGCTTCCGTCCGATACTGCAGCGTCACACCGTCGACACGAAGGAGTGGATCGGTCGAAACCGTCAATCTCGGACCTCCATGGCCGTTTGCGATCCCATCGGTTTCTCCCGACGAGACCGCCTCGTCCTCAGTTATTGTTCTTAGTTACCGCCCTTAACGACTTCCTCTTCGAAGAAGAGTTCGGTCAGAGACCCAGGCTTGTGCTTGATCGATCCAATCTCATGCATGAAATGCGCGTATTTAAGAACGTTTTCAGGCACTGTCGTATACTTGGTGCTTGGACGCTTCAAGATTTGCAAAAGCTCCTCGTTGCTCAGCGGAGACTTGCCGCCCATTGATGCCACAAGCACTTCAACAGCGCCTTCGGGATCATTCTTGATCATCTCTTGCGCTTCCTTAAGCGCATCGACGAACACCCGATAAACTGTCGGATTCTCTTGGTAGAACTTGGTCGTGGTCGAGACCATGGTGAACGTGGTGGAGCCGCCCATCACGTCATCCGAGTTTTGAATTGTCCGAATGTTCTTGTTCTTTATTTCGATCTCGTGGAACGGCGACGATGCGTAATGAGCGACGATACCGCTCCCTTCGGATAGCAGCGCAGCAACCGCATCCGGGTGGCTCATAGAGACCGTCAGCGGATCGAACCTGAAAACGTCGCTGTACCCCTTCGACTTCGCATACATCTGCATGATGATCGAGGGGATCGACACCTTGACGCTCGTCACGGCCATCTTATCGTTCGGCCCAAAATCCTCGAGCGAATTAATATGCTTGGCGTTGGTATTGAGGAACATCGGCATCGAGCTGATGGCGGCAGCGCCTTTCACTCCGATGTTGCCCCTTGTACGGTCCCAGAG
>QGVC01000577.1 GCA_003242645.1 Pseudomonadota bacterium | reverse complement strand
GCAGCGGAGCGGCAGCCGGACCGCGAACGCCGGCTTCTGAAGGAGTTCAAAGGCATCGGCGACGTGGGCTGCGATATTTTCTTCAGGGAGGCCCAAGCGGTCTGGGACGAGCTCTATCCCTTCGCGGACCGGCGGGCGCTGAAAGCGGCGCTGACGCTTGGTCTTGGTTCCAATCCGGAGGATCTGGCGAAGTTGGTACGTCGAGATGAGTTCGTCCGGCTAGTCGGCGCGCTCGCTCGGTGCGATATCGAAAAGCGTTACGCTGAGGTCGCCGGGTAGGCTCGCAAGCGGCCAACACCAACAGCTCAGAACGTCAGTGCGCCCTTCGATTTCGCCTCACCTTCCGGCTCGACGTGGATCAGCACCTCGGCGCCTTCAATGGCCTCAGTCAGTGCGCGCTCGAGACGGTCACAGATATCGTGCGCTTCCGTGACTGGCATTTCGCCAGGAACAACCAGATGGAACTCGATGAATGTCGCGCGCCCCGCCATCCGGGTCCGCAGGTCGTGGATTTGGAGCGCTCCATCGGCATTCGCAGCGATCACATCGCGAATGCGGGCCATCGTGTCGCCGGCAACGGAGGCGTCCATCAAGCCGCTCATCGAATCCCGCGTGATCCGCCAGCCGACCCAAAGAATGTGTAGAGCAACGGCGAACGCGAGCAGCGGATCGAGGAAGAGCCACCCCGTCGCGAGGGCCAGCAGCAAGCCAGCAATGACGCCAACCGACGTCGCCACATCAGCGAACAAGTGCCAGCCGTCGGCGGTGATGGCGGGAGAGCGCAGCTCGCGGCCACGGGTGATGAGGTGCCAGGCCCAACCCGCATTGATCAAAGCCGCCGCGCCATTGATGGCGAGGCCCGCAGCTGGTGCACTGAGCACTCTCGGGTTCAGCCAAGCGTCGTAGGCCTGGATCAGGATCAGAATGGCCGCCAGCAGGATGAGGGCACCTTCTAGTCCCGCTGAAAAATACTCGGCCTTGTGGTGTCCAAACTGATGGCTACGGTCTGCCGGCCGCTCGGCGATGCGGACTGCGACGAGCGCCGCAATTGCCGTGGCCACGTTCACAATGCTTTCCAGTGCGTCGGAATACAGGGCGACGCTGCCAGTGATGGCATAAGCGATGTACTTCAACGCCATCACCACAAGCGCGACCGCGATGCTTGCCATCGCAAGCCGGTTGAGTGCACTGGGCGGATGCGTCTGGCCTGTCTGCTCGGCTGAGAACAACGTGCACAAGTCCCTGCTGAAAGGGGGGTTACCTGTCACCGAAAACCGGCCCGATCAACGCGGCGAATGTACGCCACGCGGAGCGCTCCGGCCTGCAACAGTGAGATCGAGAAAGCTTGGACTGATGGCAGACAGTCCACAGCTGGCTGCCGGCTGCTGTTCCCCGCCCATCCCGAATCAGTGCTTAGGTGGCGATGCCTTGATCAGGAGCAGTGCTGATCGATGCTCGCTAGCCAGGGTGGGGGTGGCGCATGGCGAATTTCACGACGCACATTGCGGTCGGCACGGTTGTGAGCGGCGGACTCGCGACTCTCACGCTTGCCGCTGATGTGATCGCGCCCGAAAACCTCATCGCGGTCACGCTCGCCGGCGTGCTCGGCAGCGTGCTGCCCGACATCGATCTCAAGGACTCGCGCCCAAGCCGTGCCCTCTTTTCCGGCTTGGCGATTTTCCTCTCGTTTTGTGTGCTTTTCGCGGTCGCGTACAAATACTCGATCGCGGAGATGTGGCTCTTATGGCTCGGCTCGTTCGTTCTCTTCCGCTACGGCGGCGAAGCAGTTTTCCACCGCTTCTCCTATCATCGTGGCATCTGGCACTCCATCCTCGCCGGGCTTCTGTTCTGGTTTCTTACCGCCATCGTTTTCAAGCAGGTTCTCGGCAGACATGAAGGCGTCGCCTGGCTTGCAGGTGGCTTCCTGTTCGTCGGTTACCTCACGCATCTCATTCTCGATGAGATTTCCAGCGTCGATGTGCTGGACACGCGCTTCAAGGCTTCTTTCGGATCGGCGCTGAAGCTGTACGATGGGCGGAGCCCGGGGGATTCCGCAGTCATCGCTCTACTGACGGCCCTCTTATTTGCCATGACGCCGCCAGCCAAGCCGTTCGTCGATGGCATTACCTCGCGAGAAAGCCTGTCTTTTATAACAATCCCCGACCCAACGAAACGTACTGAGACTTCATATGCCGTTT
>QGVC01000576.1 GCA_003242645.1 Pseudomonadota bacterium | reverse complement strand
TTCCCGTTGGCCCCTAGTCGGGTGGCGTCTTTCGCCCTTTACCGACCCTTCTTTATACCGAGGGCCGTATTGTTCCATCGCTTTCCATCGAACTCCTCCGCGTGGCAACGGGCGCTACCACGCTTCTCGCCAAGAGCGATGAGGCCGGAATCAAAAGTGTTGTCGTTGCCGGCGTCGAGATCGAGACGGAGCGTGATGGCCAGCTTTGGCTCCATTTCACGCCCCACGACCCGCGCCGTTATGTTTCCGCCGCCGACGTGCTTTCGGGTCGAATTCCCAATGACCGCATAGAAGGAAAGCTCGTTCTCATCGGCACCTCGGCTGCTGGCTTATACGATCTCAGGACGACGCCGCTCGAACGCGCCATGCCCGGCGTCGAAATCCACGCTCAGGCGATCGAAAGCATTTTGGACAATGCGCTTCTTCTCCGGCCGAACTATGCTTTAGGGCTCGAAATCTGCCTCGCCCTTGCCATCGGGATCGGTATCATCATCGTCGTGCCGTTGCTTGGCGCCCTCGCTACAGTTCTCCTTGGAATTGCGATTATCGCACTGCTCGGGGTTCTCTCCGGCTATCTCTTCGTCAGCTCCGGCATTCTGATAGATGTCGTCTATCCGCTCGTTTCGAGCACGGTTGTCTTCCTGCTGCTTGCCTCCATCAATTACCTCCGCGAGGAGAAGCGGCGGGCCGGCATCCGCAGCGCATTCAGCCAGTATCTTGCACCAGAGCTTGTCGAGCAGCTCACCCGCGAGCCTGACCGCCTGAAGCTGGGCGGCGAGACGCGCACGATGTCCGTTTTGTTCAGCGACGTGCGCGGCTTCACCAGCATCGCGGAAAGCTTCAGAGAAAATCCCTCGGGATTGACGGAATTGATGAACCGTCTGCTGACGCCGTTGTCGCGGGCCATCATCGAGCGCCGGGGCACGATCGACAAGTACATCGGCGATGCCATCATGGCGTTCTGGAACGCGCCTCTCGACGATCCCGACCATGCAAAACACGCCTGCGAGGCGGCCCTTGCCATTTCCGAACGACTCGACGCGCTGAACGAGGCGCTTGCGCTCGAGGCGCAGAACGGTGGTGAAAGCATTCCACCAATGGAAATCGGCATCGGCATCAGCACCGGCCTCTGCATGGTCGGCAACATGGGCTCGGATATCCGGTTCGACTATTCGGTGCTCGGCGACAGCGTCAACCTCGCCTCCCGAATCCAAAATCTCGCCAACAGCTACGGGCTCCGCATTTTGATTTGCCCGGAAACCGCTGCACGCTGCCAGGACGCTCTGGCAATCGTCGCGGTGGACGATGTGCGGGTGAAGGGCCGAAAGCACGCGGTGACCGTTCATACAGTGCTAGGCGGACCTGAACTCCTGCGAGATCCCAAGTTTCGCTCGTTTCGCACTGCTTTCGAAACGATGCGTGCCCATTACCTGCGCGGCGAATGGATAGAGGCAATGAATGCGCTCGAAGCCTCTCGCCAGCATTACGACGATCCGAGGATTTACCGGCTGTTGGACATTTATGCATCGCGAATTGCCACGCTGAAACGCCGTTCTTCTTTGGAAGGATGGACCGGCGTGTTTACAGACATGTATCCCGGTGCAACGGAATTGCTCACAACTGATCAGAACTGGACGGCAACTCAGCCGTGGGTGGAGGGGTCATGAAAGGAGCCAAATTCGAAACCTCAGTGATTTCACTGGCGGCCATTTTTACTGTGCTGGCCATTCCGCTGCAGAGTCCGCCAGCTAGCGCGGCCCATCCTGAAATCGGCGACACAGTCGCCGTCAAGAACGTCGTGACGGCGGAGCTGGAGAACGAGAAACGCCGCCTGTCGAAAGGCGCCAAGGTTCACCAGGACGAGATTGTGATTACCGGCGCGAAATCGAGCGCAGAGATCAAGTTGCTCGATGAGACGAAGCTCGCCGTTGGTCCCTCGTCGCGGCTCGTGCTGGACAAGTTCGTTTATGATGCAAGCGCGCCGCCGAAATCCATTTCGCTTACGCTCGCCAAAGGCGCTTTCCGGTTCATCACGGGTGCGAGCGACAAAGCCGCCTATGAAATCAAAACCCCGACGGCGACCATGGGTGTGCGCGGCACCGTCTTCGACGTCTTCGTCGCCGATAATGGCGAATCGATCGTGCTGCTTCACGAGGGCAGCGTCGAGATCTGCTCCGGCTTGTTCAACTGCAAACGGCA
>QGVC01000575.1 GCA_003242645.1 Pseudomonadota bacterium | reverse complement strand
GTCGGGCGCGGGACGGCGATGACGATCATGCTGCCGATCGCTCCATCCAATGCGCCAGGGGCCGGAGCTCCCGTCGCCGCCACACTGCCTTCGCCGGTCTCTCCAGCCCCAGCCACAGCGCAGCCGGCCACCTAACACCTGAGAGAAAAAAGTACGAGGGATTCGACCGGGTTCAGGTTTCAGATAGCTGTCATCCGAGAATGTCACGGCGCAGATTGCGCGAGTCCCCTGCCCTCCACAGCTTCTCGAAGGCCTCCCCCCGAACCCTCGCCCTTGACGATTGCCCCCTAGGGTGCATCTCAAGGTTTGCAGATTTCGGACGTGACTTTGGGAGGTTTTGGTCTTTTGGAGAATGGGGATCCGAGGCGTTGACGGAGATGCCGAGCGAGGCGGTCGTCCTCACTGAGGACGGCGGCCCGGACTTGCAGAATGGCTTCGGCGCCGTCCGGGTCGTTCCAGAACATCTCGGTGCCTTTGACCCGGTGGTTCATTTCTTTGACCAGCGATTCCATCCATGCCGTCGTCACGGGTAAACCGGCTTGGCGGTATCGGGGGTAGTTCATCCGTTCGCGATTGTTTTCCAAGTACCCGAGGGTGGTCGCAATGATTTTCCGTGGATCGGTATCGGGAACTCCAGCGGGCGGTTCACCAAGTTTCTTTTGGTGGACGTGTAGTTCCTCAATAACTTGGCCCACCTCGCCTTGCCAGCAGCCACGCATCCACGCGGTATATTGACTCCAGGCATCTTCAGGTGAGTTGGCATGAACCGTCTTGGCCGCCAGGAAGAGATAGCTCAGCGGATGAATGAAATCGAGGATGGGCGTAAACGAGGGAAAGAATTCTCTCCAAATGGACCAGTTCCAAGGTAATCCATCGCCGAGAAACGCTTTAACTGTCGCCCCGTAGAATCGTCGTCGCTTGGCTTCGCGTTGCATCTGACGACCAAATTCACGTGCCCCTTTCATGCTGGCCAGCACCGTTCGGACGCGACGCTTGGGGCGCCAGTCCTCGGCTGGCTTCGCCCCCTCGTCCTCTTCGTCACCCGCTTGGTCTTTGCGTGCGGCAGGGGGAGCCGCCACGGACAGGGTCTCCGTTTGAGCGATTTGGGCCACGTGTGTGGGATCGAGAAAGCAGCGTGGGGGTTCCGGTTGGGGATCGCTGTCGAACGCCTTGCCCATCGCGTTCACCAGACACGCGTTTTTCGTCTCCCGCCAACCGGATTCCCCGGACAAGTGCACTCCGCGACCCTTCCCGGGCGCCCGTGCACGAATCCGGCCCCCATCACATTCGACAACGGCCATCGCGGGAGGTTCTGCGGGCCTTCGCGCCAGAGCATCTTCCGAGTTCGGATCCGCATCGCGACGCTCGGCCAATTCCAAGCCAATTTCACCGACCACACGCTGGATCGTGTCATCCGAAACGGCAGTGCCACCGATACGCTCCACCACGATCGAAGCCCGCTCGAAGGAACGCGTCTCCCCGGCGGCGAACACAATCTTCGTTCGCATGCCCGGAGTTACTTCTCGGGCATCAAATCCCAACGTCTCCCGGTGAGGGGAAAAAATCCCGCCGACAGCGGTTGCAGTGGGCCACCGTTTCGCACAATTCCAGGGCCCCGTCGACGGACTTGATCCGGCGCTTCTTGATCTTCACCGGCCAACGCGTTTTGCAGGCCGGGCACGGCGCTGTCTGTTCCGCCCCGGCCGCTAACTCGTTCATCTGCTGCTGTTGCACCCGCCGACTGAGCTGTTGGCCCAATTCGTGAGCGCGATTTTCAATCACCGAATAGTGGGGAACACCTACGATCGAGCCGTCGGCGCGACTCAGTTCGACCTCGACACTCGCCGCCTCTCGAAGCAGGGCCTCCAGACGCTCCTTCAGCCGAGCGGCCCTCGCCTCGTCACTTCGATTCTTCGAATTTTCCACCGATTGTTTGGCCGTCCTGCCGTCCATGGCTGACCTCCACTCTCCACGCTACAACTCTCCAATTCACCACGATGCACCCAGCCTAACACACAATCCCCAAATTCTCCTATTGAGCTTTTTCGACCACTGACCAAACACGCAAACCTTGAGATGCACCCATTTCCGACTTTTCCGTCATTGACCGGGTGCCTTGCTGCCGATATAAATGAAGGATGTGAGATTATGGGAATTCGGTGTATTCATGGTGAAGTCGTTGCTCATATTGGCACTCGTGACGACGCA
>QGVC01000153.1 GCA_003242645.1 Pseudomonadota bacterium | reverse complement strand
TCGACCTGCAGCTGGAGTTGGCCTCCTCGTATGGCTGCAAATGGTCGATCTCACCAGGCGGAGAGCCAACGCCCTCTTTGGTGCTCCGTTTGGTCATCAGGTCAGGGACTGCGACGACTCGGACTTCTACCCCGCTGCCGAGAACCGTTGCGGGCCCTGACCGAGGCCATTTCTCTTGACAACGCACAACAAGACTCTCGCGGTAAGCCGCACGGCTCCCGCGTAAGCCACTTCCACTTTGCGTGAGGCTGGCTAGGACTCGCGCATCAACCCTTCACACCGTGCCGGGTGCAGCGCGGCACGTCGAGCTTACTTGATCTTTGCTTCCTTGAACTCGACGTGCTTGCGGACGACAGGATCGTACTTCCTGAAGCTGAGCTTTTCCGTGCTGGTGCGCGGGTTCTTCTTGGTGACGTAATAGTAGCCCGTGCCAGCCGTCGAAACGAGCTTGATCTTCTGTGTAACCGGCTTTGCCATGGTACCCTGTTGGGAAGCTGCGCTTCCTGCGCTCTAGACTGCGTTCGGGGGCACAATACCGTCGCAACCCCTTGTGTCAAGTTGCATAGATGCACCAGCGACCGAACCTGTTACGCTCAAGAGCTCGCGCCGGAACGTCCCGTTTTCATGATAATAATAGGGGATCGGCGCCTCCCGTTGGCCTGGGTTTCCGTCCTTCAGGAAGTCCATCAGATCGACCAGGATGCGGCGCGTGATCGTGGGCAAGTCCAGGCTACTTGCCTCTTCAATCGTGAGCCAGTGCAACCTAGACAGCTCGCCTTCAGTGATTTCGACCTGGTGGCTGATCTCATCGGCCGAAATGCAAAAGAAGCGGGTGTCGTAGCGGCGTGGCCGGCCTGGAGGCGTAATCGCCCGGGCAAACATGGTCAGCGAGCTCAGCTTGGGGCGATAGCCGTGGGCGAAGAACTCGCTCCAGCCGGGAACGTCGATCGGCTTCGGAGGCGGGTCCGCTGGGGCGCCGATGATAACACCTGCCTCTTCGAAGGTTTCGCGGATCGCTGCCATGGCCAGCCCCCGCGCGCGCACCTCGCTGGGTGTGCCCTTCATGTCGAGGAGCAGCTTTGCGAGTTCGATGGGCCGAAGCTCGTCCGCGCTTTCTACCGTGCCATCCGTGATGTCGACGCGCCCTCCGGGGAACACGAACTTGCCGGGCATGAAGACCACGTCAAGGCGCCGCTGCCCCATGAGCACGCGAGGCACGCCCTTCACTTTGTCAACGATGACGAGAGTGGCCGCGTCGCGCGGCTCCATAACTTTGGCGGGATCCCCGCTGGGGGAAGGCGTGCTCGGTTCAGTCATCAGGCTCTCGGGTGCGGTTGACTACATGGGATGGGCGTTGCGGTCATGGTGCGCGAGGATGTCTTGGCTGTCATCCGGGTCCGGATAGCTGCCGAACCCATGCATCCTGTTCGCCCACTGCAGGCCCACGATCGACCCTTTGATGCGCGGGAGTAGCACCAGCGACAGCACCACGGTCAGCGGCAGCCAGAGGGCCATGTGCAGCCACTGTGGCGGGGCAAGAGTCTGCTCCAGCAGGAGCACGCCGGCGACGATCACGTGGCCGACGATCACGATCGTCATGTAAGGCGGCGCGTCATCGGCCCGATGATGATGCAGGGCTTCGTGGCAATCAGGACAGTTATCCACAACCTTGAGGTAGGCCCGGAAGAGTTGGCCCGTGCCACAGGCCGGGCATTTCAGACGGGCACCGCGGACTAGGGCCTCCAGCAGATTCCGCTGCGGTTCGACAGAAACTGGCATGCCTTATTGATCCTCCAGCCCGAGGGCCTTTGCATTAGTCGATTGGACATAGGTGATCGCGATCACTGGCCAGTCAACCCCATCAATTGCCGCGACCGTTTAGCCCGCACGACGCTTGTTGCGCGATGAAGTCTGCCGGCTGCGCCAACCTTTTGTCAGCGAGACATGGCCGCGCTTGCCCCTGGACAGCATTTCGAAGCGCAGGGCGCCTGCTGTCGGGATCACCTCGACCAGGCGCACAAGAACCTCATCGCCCAGGCGATACGCCTCGCCAGTGCGGCCGCCGACGAGCGCATGCTGATCCTCAACGTAATGATAGAAGTCTCCGATCATGGACGACGCGGCGACGAAACCATCCGCCCCCGTGTCTTTGAGGCGCACGAACAGTCCGGAGCGGGTTACGCCTGAAATGCGGGCCTGGAACTCGGCACCGATGCGGTCGGCCAGATGCGCGGCGATCAACCGGTCGATCGTCTCGCGCTCCGCTGCCATGGCGCGGCGTTCCGCCTCTGATATCGACTTGGCCACATCGTCGAGCTGAGCGATCTCTTCATCCGTGATCCCGCCATCGCCAAGCCGCAGCGCTCGCACCAGCGCACGATGGACGATGAGGTCCGCATAACGCCGGATCGGTGAGGTGAAATGGGCGTAGCGGCGGAGATTGAGGCCGAAGTGGCCGATATTCTCGGTGCTGTACTCGGCCTGCGCCTGGGCGCGGAGGACCACCTCGTTCACGAGATCAGCGACCGGCAACGACTTCGCCTGGGCCAAAACGCGATTGAAGTGCGCCGGCTTCAGCTCGCCCGGTGGCAATCTCAAGTTCAGCGTCTGCAAGAACTCCCGTAGGGCCGAGAGCTTCTCCTTCGACGGCTGGTCGTGCACGCGATAGACGAGGGCGGTCCGGCGCTGCTCCAGCGTCTCCGCGGCGGAGACGTTCGCCTGAATCATGAATTCCTCGATGAGCCGGTGAGCCTCCAGCCGCTCGGGAATGATCACGCGAGCGACCCGCCCTTCGTCATCGAGAATGATCTTGCGCTCCGGCAAATCGAGATCGAGCGGCTCGCGTCGCGCCCGTGCGGAAGCCAGCACTTCATAGGCGGCCCACAGAGGCCGGATCACGGTGTCCATCAGCGGCCGGCATTTGTGCGATGGCTTGCCATCGAACGCAGCCTGGGCCTCCTCGTAGCTGAGCCTGGCGGCCGAGCGCATGATGCCGCGAACGAAGGTATGGCTGCGCTTCTCGCCCCGCTTGTCGAAGACCATGCGAACGGCGAGGCAGGGGCGATCCTCATTCTCCCGGAGCGAGCACAGGTCGTTCGAAATCCGCTCGGGGAGCATGGGCACGACGCGGTCGGGGAAATAGACCGAGTTTCCCCGAAGCCGTGCTTCTCGGTCGAGGCGCGTGCCGGGCCGCACATAGTGGGCCACATCCGCGATAGCGACCGTTACGAGGAAGCCGCCGCGATTGTTGGGATCGGGATCTGGCTCGGCGTGAACGGCGTCGTCGTGATCGCGGGCATCCACTGGATCAATGGTGACGAGGGGGATGTGCCGCAGATCGACCCGCCCCTCCATCCGCGGCGGCTCGAGCCGATCGAGCTCGGCCAGCACACCTTCGGGAAAGTCATCAGGTATGCCGTGCGCATGCACAGCAATGAGGCTGATGCGCCGCTGATCGTGCGGATTGCCAAGTGACTCGAGAACCCGCGCCTGCGGGATGCCGAACCGGTGCGCGCGTGGGAGGTCGAAACGTACGAGGTCGCCATCCTGGGCGTCGCCCTCGTCGCCCGGTTGCACGGTCCAGCTCCGCAGATCCTTGCGGTCGACCGGCTCGATCAAGCCTCCGCCGCGCTTCCGGTCCGCCCGATACACGCCGAGCAGACGCCGCTTCTCGCGCGGCAGCTTACGGATAGGCTCACCCTCGAAGCGGAAGCCTTCGATATCCGGGCCGTCGAGCTGCCGGACACGGGCCAGCACACGATCGCCGATGCCGAGCGCTGCCTCGCCCACATCGGCGAATTGACGGCTCATGACGAGGAGAACTTTCGGGCGCGGACCTTCCGCGCGATCCCAAACCACGGGTTCGGCGACCAGATCGCCTTCCTCGTCGCGGCCAACGATCTCCAAAACGGAGACCGGAGGGGGTGCGCCTCTGGCACGCAAGGCCTTCCGTCGACCGACAAGCGCGCCTTCCTCTGTCAGCTCCGCGAGCAGGCGTTTCAGCTCAATACGAGCGCCGCCTTTGACGCCGAATGCCCGCGCAATCTCGCGCTTGCCGACCTTGTGGTTCGATTCTCTGACGAAACGCAGAATCTCATCCTTGGTCGGAAGCCGGCGAGACTTCGATTTTTCAACGGCCTGTGCTGCGTGCTTACGGGCCACGAAGGATCAATTCCTTTGTCTGCGCGTTCGTGAAGCTTGTGAGAGCGCGGCGGCTAAGCCCGATGCAACTCTTTCACACGAGCCTACTTGCAGAAATTCTTACTGAGAACACGGTTGCACGGTTTCTCTTACTCCGCAGCCCGCGCCACCTGCCGCGCCTTAGTGGAGCGGGCTCTTGTGGTCTTTTTCGAAGGTGCGGACTTTGCGGCTGACTTTTCAGAAGCGGATCTCTCTTTTTCAGAAGCGGATTTCTCTACGGTCTTCTTCGACGACGATTTCGTTTTTCCGCGCTTGGCGCCCGCTCCGTTCTGACTCTGGCGTGCCGCCAACAGGTCGAGAGCCTCCTCGCGCGTCAGCGCCAACGGGTCCTTGTCTTTCGGCAGCGTCACGTTGGTGGAGCCGTGCTTCACATACGGTCCATAGCGGCCGGACAAAACCTCGATCTTCCCGCCTTCCGGATGCTCGCCAAGGTCTTTCAGTACCTCCGCCTTCGGACGCTGCCATTTTCCTTTGCCGGCGGCCTCCTTCTCGGCCAGCAACGTGACCGCGCGGTTTATGCCGATGGTGAAAACGTCCTCGATGCTTTCGAGATTGGCGTAGGTGCCATCATGTTGCACGAACGGGCCATAGCGGCCAATACCAGCAGTGATCGGCTTTTGGGTCTCGGGATGCAGGCCGACCTCGCGCGGCAAAGCCAGGAGCTGCAGAGCGCGTTCCAAGTCGACCGTAGCCGCATCGATGCCGCGCGGAATTGAAGCTCGCTTGGGCTTCTCACCGTTTTCAGCCTCGCCGAGCTGCACGTAGGGGCCGAACCGCCCGCTGCGCAGGGTCACCGGCAAGCCCGTATCCGGGTCGTAACCCAGGAGCTTGCCATCGGGAAGCGCCGCTTCAGCGTCGGCGCCCTGAGGCTCGACGAACTGGCGCGTGTAACGGCACTCGGGATAGTTCGAGCAGCCGATGAACGCTCCGAAGCGCCCGATCTTGAGGCTCAGCCGGCCGGAGCCGCAGACCGGGCACGCGCGCGGGTCACCGCCATCGGCTCTTGCGGGAAAGATGTGCGGCCCAAGGATCTCGTTGAGCGCCTCAAGCACCTCGCTGACCCGAAGATCCTTGATGTCGTCGACAGCCGCGGTGAAGTCGCGCCAGAAATCGCGCAGCACGTCCTTCCACTGCAGCTTGCCGTCCGAGATGAGGTCCAGCTTTTCCTCGAGGTCCGCAGTGAAGTCGTACTCGACATAGCGGCGGAAGAAGCTCTCGAGGAACGCCGTGACAAGCCGGCCCTTGTCCTCAGGGATGAGCCGCTTCTTTTCGAGACGCACGTAGCCGCGGTCGCGCAGCACGGCGAGCGTGGTCGCGTAAGTCGACGGACGCCCGATGCCCAGCTCCTCCATGCGCTTCACGAGCGTCGCCTCGGTGTAGCGGGGCGGCGGCTCGGTGAAGTGTTGGCTCGCCGTGACCGCCTTGTCCTTCAGCGTGTCGCCTCGCTTGAGCGCGGGGAGGCGGCGGCTGTCCTCTTCTTCCTCGTCGTCGCGACCCTCGGAGTAAAGCCGCATGAAGCCGTCGAAAACGACAACGGAGCCCGTCGCGCGCAGGCCATAGGTCTTGCCGTCCTTTCCTTTGACGGTGATCTCGGCCGTCGTCTGCTCAAGCTCGGCGGAGGCCATCTGGCTCGCAAGGGTGCGCAGCCAGATCAGCTCATAAAGGGCCGCCTGATCCTTTTCCAGGTAGCGTGCGACCTGGTCCGGACGGCGGGAGGGATCCGTGGGGCGGATCGCCTCGTGGGCCTCCTGAGCGTTCTTGGCCTTGCTCTTGTATTCGCGCGCGAACGGCGTGTAGCGCTTGCCGTACTCCGCCTCGATCACGCGGCGGATCTCGGAAATGGCCTCGGGCACGATCTGCACGCCGTCGGTACGCATATAGGTGATGAGGCCCACCAGCTCGCCGCCAATGTCGACGCCTTCGTAGAGGCGCTGAGCCACTTGCATGGTGTGATTGGCGGAGAAGCCGAGCTTCCGCGACGCTTCCTGCTGCAAAGTCGACGTGGTGAAAGGGGGAGCCGGATTCCGGCGCACCGCCTTTTTCTCGACCGAGGAGACGGTGAACGGCCCACCCTCTATCGCCGCCTTGTTGGCATTGGCGCTTGCGGCATCCTTGATGTCGAGCTTCTTGAGCTGCTGCCCATCGATAGCCACAAGGCGAGAGCGCACCTCCTCGCCCTTATCGGTGAGGAGGAGGGCCTCGACCGTCCAGTATTCCTCGGACTTGAACGCCTCGATCTCGGCTTCACGGTCGCAGACCAAGCGCAAGGCCACGGACTGCACCCGCCCAGCAGAGCGGGCACCAGGCAGTTTCCGCCACAACACCGGCGACAGCGTAAACCCGACCAGGTAGTCGAGGGCGCGGCGGGCCAGGTAGGCTTCGACCAGCGGAGCGTCGATGGTCCGCGGATTCTTCATGGCCGCGAGCACGGCCTCCCGGGTCACGGCATTGAAGGTGACGCGCTCGACCGGTACGCCCTTCTTCAGCGCGCGCTTCTGATCGAGAAGCTGCAGGATGTGCCAGGAGATGGCCTCGCCTTCGCGGTCGGGGTCTGTCGCGAGGATGACCTTGTTGGCCTTCTTCACCGCATCGGCGATCTCGCGCATGACCTTGTTGGCCTTGGGATCGACCTCCCAGTGCATGGCGAAATCGCGGTCAGGCTCGACCGACCCATCCTTCGAGGGCAGATCGCGAACGTGCCCGTAGGACGGGATAACCTTGTATTCCGATCCGAGGTACTTGTTGATTGTCTTGGCCTTCGCGGCCGATTCCACAATGACGACGTTCATGCGCTTTCCGGGGTCCCCACCCGCCTGCGGCTGTCGCAGTTTGCCCGCAGCAGGAAGCGCGGGGCCGCTCTAGATCTGTCCCTGACGCTCAGCTGCGGGAAAATGGGTGATGGTTGGGGCGAAGTCAAATAGGCAGAGTCTGCAAGCTGTGCAGATTGGCCACATGACGCGCCGATTCTGGCCTCGATCGATCCAGCTATCGACCAAGCCCATCCTCGTCAGGAGCTCCAGTCAGGGAAACGAGCTGGCTGCCGTGGTATTGGATACGGCCCGCCAGTGCCAGCTCCAGGAGCACTGTCTGCACGATACGGACGGGTAAATCGGTAGCGCGGGCAAGCTCGTCAATGGCCACCGGGGCGCGGCTCAGGGCGGCGGCGATGCGGGCCCGGTCGTCGCCCGCGACTTCCGGCAAAGGCTCCGGTGCGGCATCGAGCACCACGTCAGGCTCTCGGAAGCGCTGTGCCTTGGGAGCTAATCGTCGCCCGAAAGGCTGCAGCGCGCTCACAATGTCTTCGGCGCACGTGACGAGCGTGGCCCCGTCCTTGATCAGCTGGTTGGTGCCCTCGGCGCGCGGGTCAAGCGGATGGCCGGGCACGGCGAAGACCTCGCGACCTTGGTCGGCGGCGCGACGCGCTGTGATGAGCGACCCAGATCGCCGCGCTGCCTCTACAACTACGACTCCGAGCGACAGGCCAGAGATGATGCGGTTGCGCCGCGGGAAGTCGTTGCCACGGGGCTGGAACCCGGGCGGCTGCTCACTGATGAGGCAGCCGCGCTCGCCGATGTCTCGCTGGAGGTCGGCATTTTGAGGAGGATAGGCGACGTCAAGTCCGCCGGCCACGACGGCGATGGTTCCCGTGTCCAGGGCCGCGCGATGAGCGGCGGCGTCGATGCCCAAAGCAAGCCCCGACACCACGACATAGCCAGCCTGTCCCAGGCCGGCTGCGAGCTGCCGCGTGAGCTGCTGGCCCGCTGCAGAGGCTAACCGTGACCCAACGATTGCGACAGCAGGACGGGCGAGAAGCTGCTCGTCGCCTTTGGCGTAGATGAGAGGTGGCGGTGCCTCGATTGCAGCCAGTGCTGCCGGGTAGCCAGGCTCGATTGTGAAGATGGGGCGCGCGCCGATGCGCTCGGCAGCCTCAAGCTCAGCTTCCGCCGCCTCACGAGAGCAGATCCGAATGGTCCGGCCGCCTCGCCGGGAAAGCTCTGGCAGCGCATCCAGCGCGGCCTGGGCCCCGCCAAAGTGATTGATGAGGGCACGGAACGTGATCGGCCCGACGTTCTCCGAGCGGATCAGACGCAGGCAAGCGAGACGCTGGCTATCATCCAGCAGGCCGATTGGCAGCGGTGCAGGCTTGA
>QGVC01000574.1 GCA_003242645.1 Pseudomonadota bacterium | reverse complement strand
CTCCCGCACACACGCAGCTTTGGCCTAAGCACCGGTAGCTCAGCTGGATAGAGCACCAGACTACGAATCTGGGGGTCGTGGGTTCGAATCCTGCCCGGTGCGCCATTTAAGGTCCCAGAACCGGTCAAATGGCCTAAAATTGGCCTGCAAAGTTGTGCCTGGCTCGGAACAAGCCCGACAGAGCCTCGCTCAAAGCAACTTGCTGCTACTCAGGCTGCGGTCTGGTGCGCAAGAAGATTTGCACCAGGTCCAATTCAAGGGGAAGGCGTCCTGGCAAGGTGCTATTCTCGAGTGAAGTCGTTGGATGAGACGTGGCCGGCGGGAAACCTACCTGAGCTGTTCTGTCAGGCATTCTGATCTGCGCCCGCTCAAACTGCTGCATCCAGTTGAGCCTCCGCGGTGGTCGGGCGATGCGAACCGAGTGACTTCCCGGTTCCCCTGCTGATCGCAATCCTAGGCGAACATCTTCATTCGCATCGTTTCATCAGCGAGCACCAATCATTCTTGAATTTCCCCCAGAAGCGCGAATCGTGACCTCGATCGCGGCACTAAGGACAGCAAACTGGAGATCGCCGCATTGGAGCGCTTTCGTATCCGCGGGATTAAGAGACGTACTGGTAGAGAAAAAAACCGATTCTCACTTCAGTGCAGACAGGGATGTCGCTGACAGGGCTGCGTTGTCCAACGGCCTGGCTTTCCCTTTCACTTTCGCCGATAACGTCGACACAGTGACAGTCAGTTTCGAACGGCTAACGCCAATGGCTCGCACGTAAAAAACAGATCCTAACGAGCAAAATTACAAATCTTCTTTCGCGCACTTCGATATTGATTTCAGGTGAACCTGATAGTTTTCAAAAACCTTGTGGGTTCACTAGCGCTGAGACTCGGTTGGATTACGATTCAGCATTGTCACTTCGATCTTGTGGCGCCAAACACTGATAACGGCTTAATTTTGGTACTGGCCAGGGAACACATTTCCTGCTTTCGCGAAGAGCAGGCAATTTCGCGCAAAGGAGCGAAGCTTGAAAAGAACAAACTCACAATGCGGAGCAAGGAGGAAATTGCCCAGCCGGACCGATTACCTTCCGACGGGCGGATATGCTGCATTTCCGGTCGAAATACAACTCGGCCAACAGCGACACAGTCGGAGAGCCGCATCGCTGCTCGATAGCAGGCAAGCGGCCATCGGATTTTCCTCGTGAGTGCCCGACAGGGGGACACATCAATCGCTGATCGCCCGAAGCGAACTATCGCGTGCCAAGCGGATGTGCTCGCGCATCGCGGATTCCGCGCCGTCCGGGTCACGCGCCTTGATCCGCTCCAGTATCGCGAAGTGCTCGGAAAGCGCGCTCCTGGCTCGACCAGGCTGGGTCGACGATTTCAGACGAAGTATTCGAAGCTGATAGTAGACTTCACTCAGAAGAAGCCGCTCGATTTTTTCGCACTTGGCAGCCCGAGCAACGGACAAATGGAAATCTTGATCCAAAGATTTGAACCGGTAAGCCTGATTGCGGCTGCCCGAGATGTTCTTCTCGTGCTCGTGCAACATGGCCTCGGCATGCTGGATCCACCGCGTGGTGGCGTTTGTTGCGGCAAGTCGGGCCGCCATGCCTTCCACGGCCTCTCGCACATAGAAGAGCTGCAGCAGCTCCTCGCGTCCAAACTTGATCACCCGAACGCCAAGCCGGGGGGTCCGCACGACTAGGCGCCCTTCCAGCCGCTGCAGAGCTTCGCGGATCGGTCCCCGGCTGATGCCGAGCTCGCGTGCCAACCTCGACTCGGAAATCTTCTCCCCGGGTTCGAACTCCCCAGATGTGATCGCATCGACGACCCTGTCGAACGCTTCGGAGGCCAGCGACGCAACCTTTATGGGCTTGAGCATAGATCCCTCGTGATGTGTGAAGCATCGTTCCGCGCGGGGAGACATACTGATCACGCCGGCAACGAAGAGGCAACCTCCCCCAGCTGGCCCTACGCAAAGGACCGCCACGGCGCAAAGTGAACCGAAGCGAAGGCGATTCTAGCCAACTGTTGACAGTTTAGCGATGCTGGCGCAAAGTGACAACAACGGGTTGCCTGTGGCGACGCTCCCTCCCTCATCTAGAATCACCAAACGGCCAATGCGGAAGACTCAAAAGTTGAAAGCGCTCGTGCAGAAGCGGAGCGCGGTTATCGTACCTGGCGCACCAAATGCATTATTCGCCAGGATCATTGA
>QGVC01000152.1 GCA_003242645.1 Pseudomonadota bacterium | reverse complement strand
GCAGACAGCCGACGGAGGCATGCGCGTACCAGGTGCCGCGTGTGCCGTATTTCTCGAATACAGCTGTCAGCCGCTCGGTGTAGTCAGCGAGGTGCTCAAGCGGCACCGCACAGTCCTCGATGAAGGAGACGGGTTTCCCCTCGCTCTTCATCGACATCATGATGTTGAGGCCGGCCGCGCGCACTTCCCATACGGCCTTCTGGCCGGCGGCATCGGCCACCTTCACGACGCTGTTCGGATGGCCGAGATCGCCCATCAGCTCGTCGAGCCGGTCGAGACGGCGCAGGTTCTCGTCTTGGTCATCTTCCGCGAATTCGGTCAGCAGCAACGCATCCGGCTCGCCGCGGACGTAGGTGTCCATCACGGGCCGGAACATGGCGATGTCGCGCGCCAGCTCGATCAACGTGCGATCGACGACCTCGACGGCCACCGGCTCCAGCTTGACGATATGCTGGGCGGCCTCCATCGCCTGCCGGAACTTCGGGAAATGGCAGATGCCCAGCACCTTGTTCTTCGGCTGACGCGAAAGTTTCAGCTCGATGCGCCGCGACAGGGCGAGCGTGCCTTCGGATCCCACGAGGAGAGTCGCGAGGTTGAGCGGCTTGTTACCCGGCACCAGGGCGTCGATGAGATAGCCGCCGACACGCCGGGAAACCTCCGGGAAAGCTTGCATTATGTGCGCGGCTTCGCGCTGGCCTAGCGCGATGAGCTTCCGGAAAAGCGCGTCAGCGCCTTGATCACCGAGCTCGGAAGGATTGATTTCTGCGAACCGGGCCGCGGTTCCGTCTGCCAGCAGCGCATCGATCGCGAGCACGTTGTCCCGCATGATGCCGTAGCGCAGCGAGCGCGTGCCGCAAGAGTTATTGCCCGTCATGCCGCCGATGGTGGCGCGGTTCGCCGTGGACACGTCGACCGGAAACCACCAGCCCGAGGATTTGAGCTGACGGTTGAGCTCGCTGAGCACGATGCCCGGCTCGACGACACAGGTGCCCCGCTCCGAATCGAACTCGAGCACCCGATTGAGGTATTTCGAGTAATCGATGACGAGGGCACGCCCGACGGTCTGGCCGGATTGTGATGTGCCGCCGCCGCGGGGCAGCACCGGCACGCCGAACTCGCGCGCGATGTCGAGGGCGGCCCGCACGTCGTCATCCGTTTTCGGGACGACGACGCCCACCGGCTCGATCTGATAGATCGAGGCATCGGTTGAATAGCGTCCCCGGCTGAAACGATCGAACAGCACCTCCCCCGCGATCTCCTTCCGGAGTCGTTCCGCGAGCGCATGATTGAGGGGCACGTGCACGTTCATCCGTGTTCTCTCACAAGTGTCCGATCAGGTCTGTGCGGCTTGAAGTGGCCATCGTCGATCGCATACAAGCACCTGATAGAGCAAGAGTTCGAGCCTGAACGCTGGTCTTGGGAGTAAGTCCTATGTTGAACGCACCACGGCGCGCCGGCCGTCATTTTCTGCAGATCCCCGGTCCGACCCCCGTGCCGGATCGGATTTTGCGGGCGATCTCGATGCCGACGATCGACCACCGTGGGCCGGAGTTTCAGGCCCTCGGTAAGCGCGTTCTCGAAGGCCTCAAGACGATCTTCAAGACGACTGGCCCTGTGTTCATCTACCCGGCCTCCGGAACTGGCGCCTGGGAAGCAGCCCTCACGAATACGTTGTCTCCCGGCGATAAGGTGCTGATGTTCGAAACGGGGCACTTCGCGACACTCTGGAAAAACATGGCCGCGAGGTTGGGGCTCGATCCAATCTTCATCCCGTCCGACTGGCGCTCTGGTGTCGATGCGGCCGCCATCGAAGCTCACCTTCGCGAGGACAAGGGCCATGCCATCAAGGCGGTGTGCATCGTTCACAACGAAACCTCGACGGGCGTCACATCGAACGTTGCTGCAGTGCGTAAAGCGATGGACGCAGCGGGGCACCCGGCTCTGCTGATGGTCGACACGATCTCTTCGCTGGCTTCGATCGACTATCGCCACGACGAGTGGGGTGTGGACGTTACCGTGTCAGGCTCCCAGAAGGGGCTGATGCTTCCGCCGGGCCTCTCATTCACAGCTGTGTCCGAAAAGGCGCTGAAAGCGGCCGAGACCGCGCGCCTGCCGAAGCTTTACTGGTCCTGGGCGGAGATGGCTCAGCACAACAAGAACGGCTTCTTCCCCTACACTCCGGGCACCAACCTTCTCTACGGCCTGGCGGAAGCCATCGACATGCTGCACGAGGAAGGCCTGGAGAATGTGTTCGCCCGCCACAACCGGCACGCGGAAGCGACACGCCGCGCCGTGCGCGCCTGGGGTCTCGAAATTCTGTGCCGCGATCCGGCCTGCTACTCCTCCTCGCTGACAGCCGTTCTGATGCCGGAAGGTCACGACGCAGACCGGTTCCGGCAGATCGTTCTCGAGCACTTCGACATGTCGCTCGGCACGGGCCTGAGCAAGGTCGCTGGCAAAGTCTTCCGCATCGGCCACCTCGGCGATACGAACGACTTGACGATTATCGGGGCTCTGGCAGGCGTGGAGATGGGGCTCGCGCTCGCCGACGTTCCGCATCGACCGGGTGGTGTCCAGGCGGCAATGGACTACCTGCGCGAGACCAGCACTGGCACATAACGAAGCGTTGAACGGGCGCCGCGCGGCTCTGTTTTAGGTGACCTCCACCGCCAAGCCCGCTACTATGGCTGGCGGCACTAATCAAAAAGTAAGGTAGTGGAGGATGCCCGATGATGTTCAGGAAGTTCGTGGCTGCCCTCGCAGCCGTACTGCTGTCGAGTGCCAGTGCGCTGGCGGAGATCGAGCTGAAGCTGGGTCACGTCGGTGAGGTCGACTCCCTTTATCAAGTGGTGGCGACCGAGTTCGCCAAGCGCGTGAATGAAAGGCTCGCCGGAAAGGCGAAGGTTACGGTCTATCCATCGAGCCAACTCGGCAATGACCGCGACATGTTCCAGAAGCTCAAGCTCAACCAGCTGCAGCTCTGGATGCCGTCAACGATCATGTCGTCGATCGCAGAGGAGTTCGGCGTCTTCGAGATGCCGTACATCATCAAGAGCCGCGAGCACATGAAGCGCGTCGTTGAAAAGCTCAACGACAAATACTTCGTTCCCGCCGCCAAGGAAAAAGGCGTTCTGATCCTCGGCACATGGGAGAACGGCTTCCGGCACATCACGAACAACGTTCGTCCCATCGTAAAGCCGGAGGATCTAAAAGGCATCAAGCTTCGTGTTCCCGCCGGAGAATGGCGCGTGAAGATGTTCCAGGCTTACGGCGCGAACCCCAGCCCCATGGCCTACAGCGAAGTTTTCACCGCGCTGAAAACGGGCGTGATGGACGGTCAGGAGAACCCGTATCCGCAAATCTGGGGTGGAAAATTCCACGAGGTGCAGAAGTATCTCTCTCTATCGGGCCACGTGTTCGCGCCTTGCTGGCTGGTGGCGTCCGCCACGCATTTCCCGAAATTGCCTGAGGACGTCCAGAAGGTGGTCTCCGAAACCGCCCGCGAGATGGAGGATTATGCTCGTGAGGTCGCAGCCAAGCTCGACAGCGAGCTGCTCGACAAGATGACCAGCACCTCGAATATCCAGGTGAACGAGGTTGATAAGGATGCCTTCATAGCGCAATCCGCTGCGATCTATGAGGAATTCGGCAAATCGGTTCCCAAAGGTGCAGAGCTCATCAAGGAAATCCAGGCGCTCGCCGAATAAGCCTTGCTAGAATCGACGGTCCTGCTGCCGATGTTGATCGGCGGCAGGACTGGCGATCATGATAAGCGCCAAAGGGGCAGGCACGATAGAATTTATAGGCCGCGCAATCGCGCCGGCCTTGGCTTGCGCGAGATCCCTCCTTCAAACCAATCCGCACATCATGTGATCCCCATGACCACCATCCGACGTGCACTCGATTGGCTACTCCAGTGGACGCTCATCCTGCTGATGGTCGTGCTCACGATCATCGTCATACTCGCCGTCATTGCACGCAAGCTTGGAGCCTCATTTGTCTGGTACGATGAAGTCGCCTCCGTTCTGTTGGCGTGGATCACCTATTACGGGGCGGCATTAGCGGCGCTGAAGCGGCGGCACATCGGCTTCGACGGGCTTCTATTGCGTCTTCCGCTCAATGTTCGCATGGCGGCAGTCGTCGTTGCGGAAGCCCTCGTGATCGGGTTCTTTCTCCTGCTCGCTTGGACAGGCCTCAAAGTGCTCGAGGTGGTCGGCGGAGACACGTTGGTCAGCCTGAACTGGGTGCCGATCTCCGTAACTCAGTCGGTTATTCCGATATCGGCGGCTCTTTTCATCATCTGCGAGCTGATCAGCCTTCCGGAATACTGGCGAGCCGTAAAGTCAGGCCATTCTCTCGAACATCCCGAAATTGAGCCCGAGAGGACGTGACCCATGCTCCTCCTTATCATGTTCCTCGCAATGGTGGCGATGATCCTCATCAACGTTCCCATTGCGTTTGCGCTCGCCATCTCAGCCGTCATCGGAGTTGCTGCAGGGGGGCTCGACAACCTCATTTCTGTGGCCATCGAGATGTACCGTGGTGCCACGAGCTTCTCGCTCATTGCCATCCCGATGTTCGTTCTGGCTGGGGCCATCATGAATGCCGGCGGCATCTCGCGCCGGCTGATCGCGATGGTATCGGCGCTCATCGGATTCGTGCGAGGCGGACTCGCGATGGTGAACGTCGGCGTGTCGCTGATCTTTGCCGAGATTTCCGGAAGCGCTGTCGCCGACGTCGCCGCACTGGGATCTGTCCTGATCCCGGAAATGAAGCGCAAGGGCTATTCCAAGGAATTTGCGGCTGCAGTCACCTCCTCCTCGGCCTCCTTGGCCATCATCATCCCGCCGTCGATCCCGATGATCCTTTACGCGGTCTCGGCAGGGACATCCGTCGAGCAGCTCTTCATTGCCGGCTTCATACCAGGCTTGATCGGCGGGCTCGGATTGATGGCGGTCTGCTATGTCTTCGCCCGTCGCTACAATTTCCCAGTCGAAGAGACCCTCAACCTCGCAAACGTGAAGAAGACATTCGTCGAAGCGCTGCCTTGCCTCGCCCTTCCCGTCATCATCCTTGGCGGCATCTTCTCCGGACTTGCGACGGCGACCGAGGCGGCTGGCCTTGCTGTTCTCGCGGCATTGCTGGTGGCGCTCTGGTACGGGGAGCTCAATTGGAACCTGCTCAAAACGTCAATGCTTGACGGCGGCATGCAGACGGCCGTCGTCATGGTGCTCGTGGCTGCTTCGATTCTGATGGGCGATTATTTGACCGTCGCCCAGGTGCCTCAGAACCTCGCCCAATGGATCGCGTCGCTCTCGAGCAACCAGTACGTGATCCTGTTCTTGCTCAATATCTTCTTCCTGATCCTGGGCTTCTTCCTGCATTCTGCAGCAGCGATCATTCTGGTGGTGCCGATCATCGTACCGCTGATGAATACGGTCGGCATCGACCCGGTCCATTTCGGCCTTGTGGTTACGCTGAACCTCGCCATCGGCCAGCAAACTCCACCGGTGGCCAGCGTCCTCATCACAGCCTGTGCAATTGCGCGGTCGGACATCTGGGAGACCACGAAGGTCAACATCTGGTTCATCCTGGTCCTGCTCGCGGTACTGTTCCTTTGCACCTACGTGCCGGCCATACCGATGTTCCTGGTTGACCTGTTCTATCCGAACCGGATCTGAGGACTGCGCTCCGGCGGTGCTTTGCTGCCGGAGCGCCCACAAAAACGTCTCAAGGGCTTGGCCCCCGAAACAAAAGAACCATCTATTGCGATGGCGGTTTTTAGCCGCGGACGCCAGTTTGTTTCGATGGTCAAGGAGGCAGCATGACCATGACACGGGAGGACGTGCTCCACGTCCTTGGGCCTGTCGATGATCACCTGATCGTCGAAATTCTCGCGACGGGAGCCACCCGCGAAGAGCTGGAGGAGGCCTACGCCTGGCTCCACGCAAACGATGTCCTTGGCCCGCAGCTGCGCCGCCAACCGACCGGAAAGGTCGCCGAACTGTGCGAGATCCTCGAAGGCGAGGAGGAAGAGCCGGATCGGATGTAAGCCGCCCGGCTGAATTCTGAAAAAGGCGCTAGGTTTTGTCGCCGATCAGATGGCTCTGCACGCCCATCGGCGACAACTTGGGGCGGACACTGCTGATGCGGCCAGTGCTGACCCCTGCCCATCCGATTTCACCTGACAGGCGGCCGTACTCGATCTTTGGGCAGCGGTTCATGATCACCGTCAGGCCGGCGGCTTCCGCCTCTGCGGCCGCCTGATCATTCCGCACGCCGAGTTGCATCCAAACGACGCGAATGCCGAGGCGATCCTTTTGCGCGATCGCCTCGCGAGTGACTTCGAGCGCCGCCTCCGAGTTGCGGAAGATATCGACGATGCCGATGGGGGGCGGCACGTCGGCAAGGCTCGCGTAGACCGTCTGGCCGAGGATCTGCTGACCCGCCAGGCCGACGTTCACGGGCACCACGCGATAGCCTTTGCCGAGCAAATACTTCATCGCGAAGTAGCTCGGACGGTTGGTGTTCGCGCTCGCCCCCACCATCGCGATCGAGGTGTTCTCGCGCAAGATCGAGGCGATCAGGTCGTCAGAATAGTTTTCGTGCGCCATCTCAGGAGGTGCTTGTCGGCGATTCCACGTCGTCCGGCAGTGATATGCGCCCTTTCCCGTCCAGTGGGAAGAGCGGGTTATAGGCCACCTCCCAAAGGTGGCCGTCCGGATCTGCAAAATAGCCGGAGTAGCCGCCCCAGAAAACCTTCTGCCCCGGCTTCACCAGCCGTCCGCCACTTGCCGCTGCTCTTGCCAGTGCAGAATCGACGTCCTTCTCGCTCGCGACATTCCAGGCGAAAGCCACGGCAGGGAACCCCTGGCCGTTATCCGTCACGCCGGCATCGGCCGCGAGCGCGGCCCGGCCGAACAGCGCAAGCACAACACTACCGAGTTGAAAGAACGTCACGTCTTTCGTGCTGGCACTCGACGCCACGAGTCCCATCGCCTCGTAGAATCGCCTCGATCGCGCAACATCGCTGACGCCCAAGGTGACCAGGCTCAAGCGAAGCTGCACGCCCTCAGCATCCTTTCCATTCGGGCTTGCGCTTTTCGATGAAGGCGCCGATGCCCTCGGCGGCGTCCCGCGCCATCATGTTGCGGACCATGACATCGGCCGCGTAGGCATAAGCCTCCGCCGTCGGCATCTCGACCTGGCGGTAGAACGCCTCTTTCCCGATGGCCACCGTGAGCGATGATTTGGATGCGATGGCGTTGGCCATCGCGAGCGCCTCATCCAATACGCGCTCCTTCGGCACAACGCGGTTCACAAGACCATATTCCGCCGCCTTCTCGGCCGGCAGCATCTCGCCAAGCAGCAGCATCTCCATGGCGCGCTTGCGGGAGACGTTGCGCGACAAAGCGACCATGGGTGTCGAGCAGAACAACCCGATGTTGACCCCTGGGGTCGCGAAGCGCGCATCCTCCGCCGCAACGGCGAGGTCACAAGTCGCGACGAGCTGGCAACCCGCGGCCGTAGCCACCCCCTGGACCGCTGCGATGAACGGCTTCGGCGACCGCAGGATGGCCTGCATCATCTCCGAGCAGGTCTCCATCGCCGTCCGATAGAAGGCGAGACCACCGTCCGGATCGGAGCGGTGGGCCGTCAACTCCTTGAGATCGTGACCTGCTGAGAAGACGGGGCCATTCGCCGCGATCACGACAGCTCGCACTTCGGTATCGGCGGAAAGCCGGGCGACGGCGTCGCCGATGGCCCGCAACATCGCTAGCGACAGACTGTTGCGAGCTTCGGGCCGGTTGAGCGTCAGGATCGCCACCGGTCCCCGCCGCTCCTCCAGGAGTATGGCCTCGTCTTGACTGGAACTCGTCACCCGCTCCTGCATGCCGGCACCCGGTAAGCGCTACTGCAGCGCCTTGTCAATCTCCGCGCGATACTTCTTGATCAGCTGAACGTTTTCCGGGTGCTCGAGTTTCGGCGTCATCTTAAGCGCCTCCTCCATCTCCTCGAGCAACTCCTTCTTTTCCTTTTCCGGGATTGAATTGTCAGCCTTGATCTCTTCGATCTCCTTCGAGATGCTCTCGACGGGGTCCGAGTACTCGCCGCTGTCCGGATCGATTCCCGCCATGACCATCGAGATGTTGGCGGAGACCAGGTCCAGCTCCTCGAAGCTGGCGAACCCGTGCTTCTTGGCTATGGCCTCGAGCTCGCTTCGCGTTTTCTCATCCAGCTCCTCGGAGTCACCCTGCAGCTTGCTGGCGATCTTGTTGAGATCCTCTTGTGCAGCGATGAAGCCCTTGATCTGAGCCTCCGTCAGCTTGATCTGCTTGAACTCCGAATCCTGTGCTGCC
>QGVC01000573.1 GCA_003242645.1 Pseudomonadota bacterium | reverse complement strand
CGAAGAAAAGTTGCTGGCGGTTCTTGAGTATTCTGATTACGATGAGGCTCAGCGCGAGGAAGCCTACCCGATGTGCTATGAAGTCTCCGAGATGTGGCTCGAGGACGCGCCGGGGCTGTTGCTCAACTGGTGGGCGAATGCCGATATTCTTTCCCCGCGGGTGAAGGGGTGGATCCCGGCGGTTGGAGATATCATGACGCTGAAGCAGGTCTGGATTGACGAATAAGCCGGATCCTCGACCGGCGTCCTGAGCCGGAACCACGATCCAAAGATCGGTGTGTTGTGGCGGGTGTCTCGTGCGTCACTGGCGCGCGAGATACCCGCCTGAGACGGCACGCGCAGTGCTGGAATTGGGATGATAGTTATGAAAGAGACAGTAGACATAGTGCCGGGTAGTTCACCATTGCTGGAACGGGAGAGCCCGATCCCACTCTATTACCAGCTCCAAGCCATTCTGCGTGACCAGATCGACGCCGGAGTGCTGAAGCCTGGCGACGAGGTCCCCAGCGAAAAAGATCTCATGGAGCAATACAACGTGAGCCGTGCCACCGTGCGGCGGGCGCTCGACGAACTGGTGCGCCATGGATACGTCACTCGCCATCAGGGACGCGGGACCTACGTGTCGGTAAAGTTGGAAGATACTCGCGCCGAGCGACTGCGAGGCTTTCTGGAGGACATGAGCGCCCGCGGCTTCAAGATCGGGGCGAAGATTCTCTTCAATGGGACGGTGCCGGCTCCTCTCAAGGTTTCCAAACAGCTTGGGTTGCCGGAGGGAACTCCAGTCTATCTCATTCGCCGTATCGGCACGGTTGAGGGCGAGCCGATCGGTCTGGCCGAGGTCTGGCTGGGGATCAGCGATCGACTCGACATAAGTAGGGAGGAATTAGCGAAAATGGAAGTCCTCCACACTTTTCTCGAGTCGCTCTTTATGGAGAAGTACGGTACCCACTTTGCGAACGGCGAGAAAAGCATTGAAGCGACTGCCGCGACGCCGGAGGAGGCACAACTGCTCGAAACCGAGACGGACGCGCCCATGCTTTTGGTTCGCGTGCTGATTCGCTCATCGACCGGAAAAGCGCTCGTTTTCATCAAGACGCTCTATCGGGGCGACCGGTATGTCTACACCACAAAATTGTACACCTGATCGTTGATCCTCCTTTCGGAAGGCACGGGGTGATCCCTACGATGTCGCTCCGAGGCGTTTGTGTATTTCGCCATCTGCTGTGGAGAGTATGACCTGATGTACCGTTTCATTATGCGGCGTCTCGTTTTGCTCGTGCCGGTTTTGTTCGGAATCACACTTCTTGTCTTCAGCATGATCCATTTGATACCAGGCGATCCGGTGACCGTCATCCTGGGGAGCGAGTACACGCCTGAGACCGCCCAGGTGCTCCGAGAGCAGCTCGGCCTCGACCGGCCCCTCCATATCCAATACCTCGACTGGATGGGCAACGTTCTTCGCGGCGATCTCGGGTACTCGATCTTCCCCTTTGGAGGCGTCAAATACTCAGGCGAGCCGGTGTTGAACCTCATCAAAGCACGCTTACCCGTGACGCTCTCCCTGACGGTCGGCACGATGATCCTGGCCCTGCTGGTCGGGGTGCCGCTCGGAATGATTGCTGCTGTGAAACGCAATACCGTGACGGACAACGTGATGCGAATCGTCGCAATGATAGGCATCTCCATGCCCGTCTTCTGGTTTGGCCTGTTGCTCATCATGGTCTTCGCGATGCGGCTCCGCTGGCTCCCGGCGAGTGGCAATTTTACTACCGCCGGTCCGCAGGCCCTGATCATGCCCGTGATTACGCTTGGAATTGCGCAGGCGGCGCTCATTACTCGGATGACCCGTTCCACGATGCTTGAAGTATTGGGCGAGGATTATATCCGCACGGCCCGAGCAAAGGGCCTCCGAGAGCGTGCCATCTACTACCGCCACGCACTCCGTAATGCTTTGATTCCGATCATCCCGGTGGCTGGTTTCCAGTTCGGTGCCCTGCTGGGCGGCGCCGTTCTAACCGAGACGATTTTCACGATGCCCGGTCTCGGCCGGCTCCTGGTCGACAGTGTCTTCCGCCGGGATTATCCGGTCATTCAGGGCTGCGTCCTTGTGATCACGCTCTTCTTCGTGCTGACGAATCTGATTGTGGATGTGCTGTACGCATTTCTCGATCCCCGCATTCGGCTTTCTTGAAGAAAAGGAAGGCACAGGCATCGATGCATG
>QGVC01000151.1 GCA_003242645.1 Pseudomonadota bacterium | reverse complement strand
GCATAAAGACGGAGCCGGCGGCCCAGGCCTGTGGCACGTTTGCCCCCAGATACTGAATAGGAAACGAAGGCTCGTGGCGTTGCGTGCTCGTATAAAGCTCGGGAAGCTGATTGAGCAGGAAGTGACTGCCTGCCTCGCTGATTGACCGCGCGACACGTGCGGCCTCCGCGTTAAAACCGTAGCGCCTGAATCCCATGGCAATGATGGCGTTATCGTGCGGCCAAATCGATCCATTCTGGTAGCTATAAGGATTGAACGCGGGGTTCTCCGTAGAAAGCGTTCGGATGCCCCATTTGCACCACATATCCGGCTCCATAAGCCTTTGCACAACTTTGGCAGCCCGTTCGGGCGGAACAATGCCGGACCACAGACAGTGCCCGGGATTCGAGGCGATCGTCAGAACCTTTTTCTTGTCGCCATCGAGAGCAAAGGCGTAGAAGCCTATACCATCGTCCCAGAATTTCTCGTTGAATTGATCGAATAATCTTGCTGCTTTGGCACGTAGCTCACGGGCGCGGTTATGTTTACCGAGCTCATCGAAAATTTCCGCCATTCGCAGCCATGCGTCGTAGACATATCCCTGCAACTCGCACAGCGCCTTTGGCCCCTTCACCAATGAGCCATCCGGATAGACCACCGCTTCCCCGGCGTCCTTCCAACTCATATTCTCGTAACCCACCGGAGATCGTGTCTGGTATTCCTGAAACCCGTCACCATCGCGATCCCCATATTGATCAATCCACAAGAGACAGCGCTCTGCCGTTTCCAGCCTCTCTTCCAGTAGCTTGCGGTCTCCGGTAGCCCGCCATGCGTGATGCAGCGTAATGAGATACAGGGGAGTAGCATCGGCTGTTCCGTAATAGGGCGTGTGCGGTATCAGCTTGAAGTGCGCGAGCTCGCCCCGGCGCAATTCGTGAGGAATTTTCCCAGGTTCTGCATCGCGGTAATTATCCAGCTCGGTTGCTTGGAGCGATCCCAATATTTCAAGCGCTCCCCGTGCAAACCCGGGATAGATCAGCACATTCTGGATCGAAACGATCAGGCTATCCCTCCCGAACGGGGCAACGAACCACGGCAGGCCGGCAGCCGGCATGAACACCATGCGATCCGCGCCAGTGGTGCTAATTGGCAGGCGCAGTGCTGCCATGTCCTCGAGCGCTTGCCGATAAAGGCGGTAAAACTCTTCATTATTCGTGCTGATCTTCAGCACGGTGCGCAACCAATCCTCAAGTGTCTGGGCATGCTCCAGCTCGTGACTGTCCGCGACACATTGTCGAGGAGCGGGGTGCTCTACGGTCCCGTCGATAAGTGTGTAGCTGAGGCAGCAGTGCCAAGCTCCACCCGGAGGCAAAGAGACCTCAAAGCTCAAGCGTCCGTTGGCGTACACCCCCTTGGTCGAGTTGTTCCGGAACGAAACCACCACCGCCCGCATGAAATCGGCATTCCGGTAAGTCGTCCGAAGCTGCTGTTTCGATACGAGCCATTCCGTCGTGATACGACCGCGCCGTACAATATTTCCGGACTTGACCTCGAAAATATCGGCAAAGTCTGAACGCATCGATATCTCAAGCTGAAATCGCACGTGCTTCTCGCCATTATTGATAATGTCGAGATCCTCATGCATTCCGCCCTCGATCGACCGGCTGATGACGAGGCCAAGCGTGTGAGGTGGAATGGGGCCTTCCTCGGTCTTGATCGCGCGATTGGTAAGGTGGACTTCAGAGGTGTAATAAGTTGTGGCGCCGCCTGTCAGAAGGTCCCATGGCTCGCCGTTGGCGTAGATCCTCCAGCTGCTGAGGAGACGCGTGTCGTTGAAGTATAACCCGCGGTCACTGGGCCAGTTGATTTGCCCATCAAGCTCAGTGATTAGCACCGTCTGGCCATGGTGAATCGCGATCTGCGGCGGACCAACCTGGACCTTGAATGGCATGGCACGTGAACCACTCTGATAGTAAAGAAGGCTATCTCATGCATGATAACTCGCAGCGCTCGTTTCGCGTTCGTGGAACGCAAGCAAGTGCTGTCCGCAGGTGAACGCAAAGTTCCTTATTCCACCAGCACGATTATGTGCCCATCCGGATCGCGGATTGTTGCTGCCGCTCGGCCGCTCCTCAACGTCACTTTGCCGGGCGAAACGAATGTTGTACCCTCGGCGATCAGCTGTTCGACAAGGGCATCGAGATTATCCACCTTCTGGAATTGTCGAACCGAAGCCACGTCATTGGCCCAAAATCCCGATAATGATGTCCGCCCGGGTGGCCTCCGATAATGCAGAAGCTCTAGGTGCGGCGTCGCAACTGTCGTAGGTTCCAGTGCCACGACATCGACTTCGCATCCCTGCAGGTCGTCGAGACGATCCTGCTCAGGGCCGTGATTCAGCGACCGTCCGGCGACGCGAAATCCAAGTAAATCGGTGTAGAAGCGGAGGCTGCGCTCCAGATCCGTCACGGAGATTGCCGTGTGATCGCAGCCAAGAATTCCTTGCCCGCGCGCTGTTTGCCAAACCGCTGCGCCCACACCAGGCGGGAAGGAGATCAGTTCCAGCGGATGTCCTTCGGGATCGCGGAACTTGAATGCGGTCACACTACCCGTATTGGGCGGCAACTCCACAGGGCCGTCTCTGGTTATCTCATCTCTAAGGCCGCCGCTATTGAGCCGCTCCCACGTTTCCGCGATATTCTTACTTACAAGCGCGAAATGCTGAAACCACTGATCGTTCGATTCCCGTTTCTTCGGATATGACCGACCTGGGGGATCAAACGCCACGAGCTCAACCACTTGGCGCCCAATCAGGACATCGACAGCGCGTACGGTGGTGCCGGGTTCAAGCCCATAAAGAGTGTTCCAGACTGGGTCGAGAAATACCCGCTCAGGCCCTATTCGGAGCCCAAGTGAGTCTCGATAGAATGCAGCTGTACCCGCCAGATCGGCGACTGTGACGCTGAACCCGATGAGGTGTGTCACTGGCATTCTGCCGCTGCATCCTACTTGAAGGCACCGGGCTCGGCGCCCGCCCAAGTTGGCTCAAGCTGGACGATCAAAAGCGCGCAGGGCTCGTTCCCCACGGTGCCGGAGCGATGTCCCAAGCGGCCTTGCGCATCCGGCCTCGCTTTCTGGTCACCGCCAAACGAAACCTCCCCCGGCCCCATCTCCACGCGTGTTCCGTCCATTGTTTCGACGAACCATCTTCCGGAAAGAACGGTGATCCATTGGGGCTCCGGATTCTTGTGCCAATCTCCGCTCCAACCGCCGGGAAGCAGGGTGAACTGGAGATTGGTCTTTCCCGTGAGCACCCGGTCGTTCCATTGAGGCGCCGCCTTTCCGCCCACGCTCGCGAATTGGAAGCCCGTGAGCTCGCAACGAGTCTGGTGAGTCACGCCTTGATCGTCGGCCCAGACATGCCAATAAGAAAGTTTCGGCGACTCATTCGACATATTCAGGTCCGATTGCTTAAGTAGATTCTGTTATATCAGGCCCGAAATCCTCTCCACCTCCCTCTCCGTGGCCTGAATGAAACCGCTTGAATACATGACGAAGATCAATCCGCCCACAATGGCGAAGTTCTTGAGGAACTCCCAGACGTGCGGATACCCCTCACTTTCAGGCGACCAGAAGCGCGGGTAGCTCCAGAAATTGTGGTAAACAATGCCGGTTACCACGCAATACCCTGCAAGGATGAAGGCCGCAATACCATCATAAAAGCGGAACACGATCATCAGCGGAGCTACCAGCTCTACTATTATGGCTAGGATCAGAAGAACGGGCCCGCCGGGGAGCCAGCCCGAGTAAACTTGCTTGAGCGCATGATCCCAATTGATGATCTTATCGAGACAACTGAAGGGAAAAATCCAGACGATGAATATTCGCGCTAGAGTCGGTAGAGCGTCGTTGACCAGCCATTCCATTGCCCGTGCTCCTCCCCTCACATCATCATGCGATGATGGAGGTCAAACATGATCCACAAAGTTCCCCCGACCATAAAGACAATCAGTATGCCGGCGAACACCAAAGCGGCGAGGTTCTCGAACGGCGTAGAGCGGAGCCCGATGTGAAGAAAGAACCTGAGATGCACCAGGATCTGGAGGACCGCGGCCACTGCTATGATGATCAAAGTTGTGGTTCGCGGCAAAGCGCCGGTGGCGACGAGCGCGAAAGGGATGGCGGTCAATAGAACTGCTAGACCTAGACCGATGAGGTAAGGTCTTGTGTTACGTACGACTGGTAGACCCGAGGCGTCCATTCTCAAGTCAGCCCTGGCAAGTACACCACCGAGAAAATGCCGATCCAAATGATATCCAGGAAGTGCCAAAAAAGGCCGAGCCGCATAACGCGGGATGCTACGGGGCTTGTCAGTCCTTTGGTCAAAACCTGACCGATCATCACAAAGATCCAGATCACACCCGCGCTCACATGCAGGCCGTGAGTGCCCACGAGCGCAAAGAAAGCAGAGAGAAATCCGCTGCGGTCAGGCCCCGCGCCCTCCGCGATCATACCCCCGAACTCGCCGTACTCGAGAAAAAGAAAAGCGACCCCGAGCACCGCGGTTACGAGCAGCCATTGAATGACCCGCAGGCGACTATTCAAAGCAAGTGCCACAGTGGCGAAGCCGAAGGTTACGCTACTCAGGAGCAGAAGTGCTGTTTCCGCCGCAGCACGTTCCAGGCTAAACAGCAGCTGTCCTGTAGGGCCTCCGGCGGTATTGCCGAGCATCACTAAGTAGGTCGCGAACAGCAACGCAAAGATGATTGCGTCGCTCATCAGATAAATCCAGAAGCCAAAAGCTCGCTCTTCGAACTTTTGCGCCTCGGAGGCCGGTAAAGCAGCCGTTTCGATCGTGTCGAAAGCGCCGGCGGTCACGACACGCCCTCCAAAATCGTACCCCCTGCAAAGCCGGGCTCATCGACCATTTCATTCGGGGGCGCTTTCGCCAATTGGGCGAAGCGTGCCTCTTCAATGGCCTTCACCTCTTGTGCAGGGAGAACGAAGTCGGTTTCGTCGTCAGAGGCGCGAATGATGATGGCAAGTGTGATGGCGGCGAGGGCCAGGATGGCGAGCCACCAAATGTACCAGATGACGGCGAAGCCAAACACAAAGGCAGCAACGCCGATAAACGCTGGGATAAAGGTGTTCTTTGGCAGCGCGATGTCGGCATAGCGCTTGGGCCGCTCATAGGCAACGCCGCGGTGCTTCATATCCCAGAAAGCATCTACGCTCTGCACATCCGGCACGACAGCAAAGTTGTATGGCGCTGGCGGAGAGGACGTTGCCCATTCGAGCGTCCGGCCATTCCAAGGATCACCTGTCAGATCGCGTACTTTGACGCGATCTCTGATGCTGACCGCCAGTTGAACAGCGAGGCATACAATGCCGACAAAGATGATAAAGGCACCGACCGCCGCCACAATGAGGTGGGGCTGCCACGCTGCAATATCATAGTGCTCCATGCGGCGCGGCATTCCCATCAGCCCGAGCACGTAAAGCGGCATGAAGGCGAGATAGAAGCCGACGATCCAGCACCAGAACGAACGTGTTCCCCATGTTTCGTTCAGCTTGAAGCCGAAGGCCTTCGGGAACCAGAACATATAGCCTGCCAAATAGCCAAACAGGACGCCCGGAATGATCATGTTGTGAAAGTGCGCCACCAGAAAAGTCGTGTTATGCATCGCATAATCGACGGGGGGTAGCGCCAGCAGCACTCCTGAAAGGCCGCCGATAACGAAAGTGACGAGGAAACCAATCGTGTAGAGCATCGGCGGTTTGAAGATGATCCGGCCGCGATACATCGTTAGTAGCCAGTCGAATACTTTCACACCGGTTGGAACGGCAATGATCGTGGTCATAATGCCGAAGAAGGAATTGACGTCCGCGCTGGAGCCCATCGTGAAAAAGTGATGCAGCCATACGGTGAAGGACAGAATGCCGATGGCCATAGTTGCCAACACTAGGGACGTATACCCAAATAACCGCTTCTGACTGAAAGTGGCGACGACCTCGGAGAACACGCCAAAGGCAGGCAAAATGAGAATGTAGACCTCAGGATGCCCCCACAGCCAAAACAGGTTGATGTAGTGCATCATGTTGCCGCCCATGGCATTCGTGAAAAAGTGCGTGCCGAAGGTTCGGTCGAGCGCGAGCAAAGCACATGCGACGGTGAGTGCCGGAAACGCAAAGATCATTAAAATGCTGGTCACGAGCACAGTCCAGGTGAAAAGCGGCATGCGAAAGAGGTGCATGCCCGGTGCCCGCCGCTTGAGAATGGTGACGAGGAAATTGATGCCGCTCATCGTCGAGCCGACGCCCGCGATGAGCACGGCCCAAAGCCAATAATCGACGCCAACTCCCGGATTGTACTCGATGCCTGAATACGGTGGATAGCCGCTCCAGCCTGCGGTTGAGAATTTACCGATAACAAGCGAAATGAGCACCAGCCCCGCGCCCGCCGCGGTAAGCCACAGACTTATCGCATTCATAAACGGGAAGGCGACATCGCGCGCTCCAATCTGCTGCGGCATGATATGATTGATCAGACCGGACAGAAACGGCATCGCCATGAAGAAGATCATGATCGTGCCGTGGGAGGTAAAAATCTGATCGAAATGTTCGGCAGGCAAATAGCCCTCACTGCGGAAGGCGATGGCCTGCTGGCTGCGCATCATGGCTGCATCGATGAAGCCGCGCATCAGCATGACGAGCGCCAGCACCACGTACATGATGCCGATCTTCTTGTGATCGAGGCTTGAGACCCACTCGAACAGCACCAACCGCCACGCGCGGAGATATGTGATAAGCCCGCTAACGGCAAGCGCGCCGAGCACGGTTATCGCTGCGCCACCCGCAGCGATGGCGCTATAGAAAGGAAGGGCCTCGATGGTTAACCTGCCGAACATTTCCAGTCGCGTTACCTCGCGTGTTCCGTCTCAGTAACCCGGTGGTGGTGAGACACGCCACCCTCGCGCCATTTTGCTATGATCTTGTCGAAAAGGTCAGACTCCACGCCCGAATAATAAGTCACTGGCACCTTCACGCTCGGCTTTGCGAGCTGGTCATACGCACTCGCATCGAGCGTTTGGGGCGATGCCCTTACCTTTGCGACCCAGGCCTCGAATTCATCCGTGGTGGCAGTTGCAACAGCCCGAAATTGCTGGTCGGCAAATCCCTGGCCGCTGTATTGAACGTTGCGTCCCCAGAACTCCCCGGGCTCATCTGCGAGAAGATGCAGTCGCGTCTGCATGCCGGCCATAGCGTAAATTTGCCCGCCCAACGCCGGAATGACGAAAGAATTCATAACCGTGTCCGACGTAATTCTGAGCGCCAATGGCCGGCCCGCCGGAAAAACCAGCTCGTTGACGACGGCAATGTTCTGTTCGGGATAGATAAAGAGCCACTTCCAGTCTTGCGCCACCGCTTCGACTTGCAGCGGCGGAACACCCGGGTCGAGAGCCTTGTATGGATCGAGCCGATGTGTGCCATCCCACAGATGAAAGCTCAGCCAGAATATAATTCCGGCCGGCACGCCCCAGATCAGAATTTCTGCTGGCCAGTAATAGGCGAGATTCGGCATGTATCGCGCATTTCGGTTGGTGCCGCGATAACGCCATGTGAACAGCGCCGCCATGATGAAGACCGGCACGATGACAATCATCATAATGGCGGTGGCGTCGAATAACAGCTGTCGTTGGGAGTATGCTATCGGGCCCTTGGGATCGAGAACTGGCGTCGTGACGGCGGCACAACTACCTAGGAGCAGCGCCAGACATGTGGCCACTGCTACTTTCTGCAACCGATGGGCAAAACCGTGTCCCAAGATCAGCCTTGCTATCCGGTTAGCCTGGCGGCAAGGCGGCGTTCCCCGGCCGCATCATGTCTGCTGGTTTCACGCTATAGCGCTCAAGCTAAAATCACTTAGCCTCAAGAGACGTTCCATTTACCAAGCAGTTCGCCCGCGAGCACGTTCGCTTCGCGAGAAAACTCGTTCCGCTTGGCCAATGCAGCCGCGAAGCGGCGATTCGGCCTCTGTTCTTGGTAGAGCAAGGGTTGGAGCTAAGAAGCGGCAACAATAGATTAACGTTACCCCGAGCGACTTGATCGCGTGAGCGGAAAAACCACCAATTCTTACTCAGATAAGACTTTCGGCCCCGGCAGTATTCCGCACAACCCTGTTGCAGTGCGATGGCAGGAGCAATGGCACATCCAATCGAGGATTATGCCCTTATTGGCGACTGCGAAACGGCAGCGCTGGTAGCTCGCGACGGCTCGATCGATTGGCTTTGCTGGCCCAGGTTCGACAGCGGGGCTTGCTTTGCCGCGTTGCTCGGCACTCCCGAGCATGGGCGGTGGAAAATAGCGCCGGTCGATTCCGGGGCCAACATCAAGCGGCACTACCATGC
>QGVC01000150.1 GCA_003242645.1 Pseudomonadota bacterium | reverse complement strand
TTGCACCCATTCGAGGTAGGCAAGCCGCGGGCAGTACTGGTACTCGTTGACCATGCGCGCCGGAAGCAGCGGCAGATCGCCGGAAAGTTCCGGGAACGGCAGCGGGAGATCCTGTTGCGCCTGATCGACCATGGCGCTCGTCTTTGCTCACACAGCGATGCCACAAAAGTACTCACTGTAGACGCGGCAACAGTGTAGCCGTTCGCAAAAGCGACGAGCGAAGGGTGCGGCGCGTCACAGTTTGGGCGATGTGACGGCGTCAGGAATGATTGTGATCTCTCGCATCGGCCGGAATCACCGGCCGTCATCGACATACACTACAAACTACATCTGTAACTCAAGACCGCCAATTTTCTTAGAACGGTTACGTTGAAAAGCTACGTCTCAATTGAGCAATAGAAAATACCTTATGCTGTGAGCCGTCGTTCATCTCGCATCGTAGCTATTGCTACGATCGGTGTGGCTCTAGCGAAGTTCATGAACTTACCGACGGATACGCGCCGCGCCTGCATTACTTGATGGACACCAAGGTAACGGAGTGCATCTGACCTCTGCAGGTTCGGATGTGCAAGAAGGCATCGAATCGTCGCGAGGCTGGCTGGCTCGTCCCAGATTGGCCATGAAAAAGCAAAGCCGTTGCGATCGAATGTCCCTCCGATGATGTTCGCGCGCACCCTGCCTGATCTACGCTCCGGCACGACTGTCAGAGTTGCAAGTCCGATTGCGGCAAGACGGTTCGCCCCATGCTGGGTTCCGCTCTTGTATGCTGGGTCGGTCGGATCACCCGCCATTAGCGCGTAACGGACGTCCTCTTCCGGATCCCACCGGAACGATTCGGTCGAATCCTTACGGTGCCAGGGTTGGAACAGCACTTCCATCAAGCATTGAGATTCTGTCGGAGTGATCGCCTTCTTGCCCTTTCCGCGTTTCTCCGGGGCTTTCAGCTTCGGCACTTCCTCCAACCGCTTCAAGAAGTGCTGATGACCCTGACCGAATTGCAGACACAAAGGTGTGGGGTCGACGATTTCATTCTTTTCCGATCTGCACGCCGCGTCGGTCATTAGCGCAGCCAAGGCGTCTGTTTGGCTTCGATTCCTCAAGTCGGACGCTTCTGCTGCGGCCACCAGTACCGATCTGGCCTCGCTTCGGGAATAGTTGAGATCAGCGCGACTACCAAAGTCATACGCCTGGGATAGGTACTCAATCCCTATGGCTGCCGCTTCGCATATCTCCTCCCTACTCGCTGACTTCGCCAGAAATAGTCTTGGTCGTAGCGGCAGCCGGTCGACATCCCAGGCTGCGCGAGGATTCAATTGACCGTACATGCGTTTCTTGTCTGCTACTTCTATCGCGCGAAGCAAACCTAGCAGGGCGAGAAAGGCAAGTAAGTTATCTGACTCAAGGCCGTCGAGGCGGTGAGTTACACCGATAGTCATTTGCTAGCCTCCTTCTCGTCCTCGGACGCGCGATGGTCAGCAAGCCTCAAGATCGCTTCCATGTGCGCAAGTCCCCACGCGCCATATCGTGCACGGAGGCGCTCAAACAGCTTGGGCCAGTCGCACCCTCGCCAATTGAAGGCGAACGACTGAGGACCTGGCCCGGCGGGCACGCGGGTTGGCAAGTCGCAGACTGCTGGCAATTCCCGATCAACGCGATCGAGGGGATCAGCATGCGGGAAGAAGGGGCGTCCGTAGCCGTGATGTACACCTACGAGCCATAGAACGAGCTCAGGGTCTTTTGCTTCAGCGAAGCGCGGCACCAACGCAGCGAGTCGAACGGAAAGCGCCTCATGTCTCCAGTTCTTGGGTAAACCCGACTCGGTCCGCGCTGAGCGTGGCAGCGAACGGGCCGACTTCGCCAACACATCGGACGGAGCGTCAAAGCCGATTCCCAACGGATCTCCGTAATGAAGCCACGCCTGGAAGCGGGTGTCAGCCTTGCCGAGATCGTGCAGATATCCCGCCAGCTTTACGTCCTGCACCCGATCAGCGGAAAGCCCCGCAGCTCGCGCAAATTGCTCCGCCCGCTGCTCGACGTCTGCGGAGTGCCGCTCCAAAGAGACTGGCAGGCCGATGAGCGAACCGCTGACGTCGTCCTCAGTCGAACTCGGACGTCCCTCTTGTTCCATCGATCCGGACTCGATACCAAAAGGCGCGACAAACAGAACTCCTCGAGGGAATTCTTCGTCTGTCTGGCCGTAGACGTGCAGATCGACCGTGATGCTGCGTCGCTTTGCCTCAGACAGCGCAAGTAGGTCTTCGCGAATCTCCGCAGGCAAGTCGAGTTCGAGAACGGCATCGCGGACATCTTTCCAACTTCGCGACTCCACGCTGCCAAGCGTTCTGGCTAATCGGCTCTCCATCTCAGGAGTGATGAGTCCTGGAGCTATCCGGACGAAGAACTTCCGTCCCGCGAACGGCAACGCTGCTTGGCGCGCTACGTCGGGAACAGTTGTTGTTGACAACACGTTCCAGCCGAACTCATCGACACCACCATAAGACGCTGGCACGATGATGGTATCGCCTGGACGTATTTGTTCGGGCCATATCCATGTCGAGTCAAGATCGTCGCCCTTCCACCGAAAGATTCTGCGTCGCTCGTTCTGTAACTGCCGTGACTCAGTTTCTGAGACATCAGAAGGCACGTCGGCCAGCAGGGCTGTGCGTCTCGATCCAGACAACCACGCTCGGACTGTTGAGACGGGAAGTTCAATAGCCTCCGCAGCTCGTGGGGGAACGAGCGTCAAGAGCCGGCGCAAGCGTTCGACTTCGTCCTCGTCGTCTGAGGGAAAGCCAACATCGGCGCGCCAGACAACGGCAACAGAATCAGGTTGCCGCTCTGGTCCGTGAAGGAAGCAGGCAACGTCAGGATCGGCTGCCGGTATAGGCGAAGTCTGACTCAGAAGGTCAACATGGGCGGGCATTAGGACCGGTGCATCTGGCTTCGGCGATAACGCTTCCTCAGATAACCGCACAGGGAAGCGAGTCAATCCAAAATCGACTATAAGATCACGCCCAGCTCTTGTGGCTGCTTCCGTAAGTTGCGCCCACGCATATGTGAAGGCATGTCCGTAAATCGGATCCTTCGCTTTCGAGAAAACTTCTTCCTTTGTCGCGACAATAGCTGCATAAGGAATAATTTCTCTACCAGCTCGGTTCAAGCGACCGAACCGTTGACGCAATGCATCGAGCGGCGCCAGCTCAGTAATCAAGGCGTCGAGGTCAATATCGACACCGGCTTCGATGCATTGGGTGGCGACCACAATTAGAGGCTTATCGAACATTCGAGGTTCGCCAGTCCTAATCGGGCGAAGCTTCTCTGCCGCGTTGTCTCGCTCAACCTGCCTGGCAGGCCCAATCAATAAGGCAGGCCGATCGATTCTTCCGCTATCTATATCGACACGAAATTCCTCGCACAGGCGCGCATGTACAGATCGTGCGCGAGCTACGCGATTGACAACCACGCCGATGGCAGGTGCCGATGCGGCGTTTGCAGGCGCCTGGAAGTGCTCAATCGCACGGCGGACTTCTCGTACGAGCGCTGCCGTACGCTGAGTAAGCGCATCGTTGTTTTCTTCGATTTCCTCTTGGTTTTCTTCCGCTTTTGTTCTGGACACCTGAATCAGTTTCACCGGCTTGCTTGCAGCTAGCCGCCTTTGAAGCACAGTGTGTCGCAGATCGTCTTCTTCGAGACTGAATTCTGTAAGCAATCGTTCACCCGGCGTAGCGGTGAGGAGAGAAACGGCCCAGGGCGTTGTGTCCGGAACCTCACGCCAACGGTCGCTTCGATAGGCGGCAACCCAACTCAGCGTCTGTCGAAACGGCTCCGCGAGGTGTGCCTCGTCGAGTAGAATCAAACAGTCCGCACCAAGCAGACCAGCGTGCACGGGCTTCATGGAATCGGAAACGCCGTACCCTCGAAAGAGCAGGCGGGAACCGACCTGGTCCACGGTCGAGCACAGAATTGTCGGTTGGGATGGAGTTCGCGCCCAATCATCTTCCCTCGGCAAGCCGCCACGCAGGCGGCGTGCAATCAAAGGGCGGCTGCTTTCCGACGTCTCTCTTGCAGTAGAGAGCAGACGCTCAGCGACGCGGCGTGTGACAGGTCCCGGCGGCGAGAGCAATTTTTCAGCAAGCTTTTCGGCGTGGCGAAATGCGTCGTCGACAACGAGTCGACGATCCACTATGTGCACGATCCGCACGGGCGCACGCCGTGTCGAACTTTCGGCCTCCAACGCCAAGTGAAAAACGGCGATATCTAAAGTAGAGGTCTTTCCCGAACCCGTCGGTAAGTCTAGAACTGCAGGCCACTTGCCGCCTTCGGCAAGCCGCCGAAGCAATCTTTCCTGCCAAGGGAACGGTTGGTAGCCGTGAATCTCGCAAAAAAAAGCTGCGAAGTCGTTTACCGAGAGGCTCATGCGGCGTCCCTCTTCGAAAAAAGAGGCCTGCACAATCCCATGCCAACAAAGCGGCCTGCCCCAAGGATCACGGGACCTTCGACCGGCTCGGCAAAGCGAATCACGGCGTGCGTGAGGAATCGACTAGCCAATGAGGCAGGCAGTCTCCAGCGCATCCAAGCGGGCGATCGCGTGGATGGATATGCGGAAGGCGCACCTTCAATCGCGGAGTGCTTGTCTGCGAAGATCTCTTTGGGTTCCGGTAAGCCGATGTTTCGACACGCTGCTGCAATTTGTTCTCGTATTTCCGCTTCGCGGTCCTTGCCCTCGTTCTTGAGGTGACGGTCGAGAACAATCGGTGTGATCGTTGCAAATGTGTGTGCCGGATGGACGTACAAGCGAGGATCGAGCGAACGCTTGTCTGCGGGCGTCTCACGAGTGATGGATAGGCGAATCGAGAATCCCGCGTTGCTCGCTGTGCCTTCTTGTGGCTTGAGTGTGAGGATGCGGCGGCCGTCTTCTAACGGAGCAATCATACTCAGCGCTCTCAGGAAGGAAGCGTTCTCAAGCAGCCCGCTACCGCGTGGTGGTACGAGCGCATATCCCATGACGTGCCCGTCTGAGTACGGAAACCCAACAAACGGCATGGGAACGATCGCAAGATGCGGTACACGACTAGGCTTTCCGCTTGCGTCGTGTCCGCTGACGATCTCTGGAATGTCGCCTTCCATGCCCATCCGGCGATAGCCGCTCAACACTGCATCGCGCATCGTCTTCGCCACCATTGCGCAAGCACGCAGATCAGGCATTTCGCCGTCCAAATGCTCGAGAAGGAACCAGCGAGTGTCGAACGCGCTAGCGATCCGAGTTGTATGCTTGTGTCTGAAGGGAACAGCGGGTCCAGGCAATGGGCGACGACCGGCCTCGAAATCATGACATAACTCCGAGAAGCGCCCTGGATAGATGCGCCGCTGCGCGGCCGCCACTACTTCAGAAGGAATTGGCTCGGCAACTAGAAATCGACAACGCGTGAGGCTCGTCGAGTGTCCGACGTAAGCTGTGTCGTGCGCCAGCCGCTGCAACGCTTCGAGTGTTTCAGACGTCGGGGACGCATCGTGCCATTGCAGACGAGCTACCGGATCGTATGGCCGCGCAGTGGGAAACTGTCGCGCCTGACGGGCTCGCAAGGCTGGTAATACTCCGCGTGCGTTCTTTTCTCGATTGCTTCGCGGATCGTTCGGGGGCACAAAAACCGTGACGGTCGTGCGTTGCGTTGCTGGCGAGGCGATCAGCTGCGGCGGGGACTGCGATTCCAGCCACTCCAAAGCCAGAGCCTCCTGCGGATTCTTACCGCGTGCGGCCCACGTCGCTACCAGCGCAGAGAAAATCCGATCAGGTTGCGGTGGCCAGTCCGAGACGGAACTCGCCGGACTTAGCGCCGCAAACGAGACGCCCGACAAGTACTCAATCTCGAGGATGAGACTCATTATTCCTCCCCAGCCTCGTTGTCCTCGCCGCCCGCGCCGAGCAACGCGAGCTCTTGGCTCTTACGCACGATCTCGACCAGCTTCGGCTGTGGAACCAGTCGCAAAGGTTCGGTGGTCAGTCTGAACCCAGCGGACCGCGCAGCCTCTAGCGCTTCGCGATAAAGCTTTCGTACTGTCGATCTGTCGATGGAAACCGGATCGACTGATCCATCCGCATGGACGAGCTCCAGCGGAGCGTTGCTTTCGCAAACGAGATCGCAGCGGGAGCGTAAGGCATAGCCGCGTGCGTCCTGCTCGACGAGAGCCAACAGTCCGAGAGCCGCAAGCAATGTGCGTGCTGCCGTATCCCGCTCCTCTCCACCGAAGCGCAGTCGGCGCAACGCTGCGAAACTGAGAACAAACGTATGCTCGAGGTAATCGCACGTTACGCCCAAGGGCTGGACGGAGGGGGTGATGTTGCCGTGGTTGATCTCGGATGGCCTGACCTTCTTCGCTCTCCTGCCTGCCGCGGCCTCCGTGGTAGCCCAGCCGCTTTCGCCCTTGAAAACTTCGACCTTGCGTAACACCCCTAATGGATCGATCCGGCTTCCAGTACGCCGGCAAGCCGTTCTGAACTCAACTTCCCCAGTTCTGGGATCGACCAGCTCTTCCATCGGAACATCGATGCCCACGATCTCGGACGTAAGACATCGGGCGAATTTCGCACCGATGCCGCCGCCTTCGCCGGTCGAGTGCCAAGCACCGAAGACCAACGCGTTCGGAGAGATTTCGAGAACTGCAGACGCGTCGTCCGTTTTCGCCTTGGCAAGGCGTTTCCCCGCTTCACTCTCCATGAATGGCTCATCTCCCAAAAGACTGTCGCGCAGGATCGCGTCGTAGATGCGATGAGGCGCATCGAGCGACGTAACATGCGTGATGCCCTCGAGCCCAGCATCACTGAAGTCAACAACGACGTGTGGTATCGGCAACCCGTCTGCGGTAGCGCCGAGAAGACAGTCTTCGAGCCGATTTGCCTGTGACTGCACACTATCGACAAGAACACACCACACTTCTTTGCCGTCAATCCGCCGGCGTTCGTACACATGCCTAGGCGGAGCGTTGCGGCCTTCTCCGGGATACGTCGGCGGAAAAATCTTGTCACCTTTGCCACCGACTGGTTGCAACCGCTGGCGGCGACGAAGTGCAGCATCAACGACTATTGAATCCCGAATACGAGCAAGATCAAGCGATGTCATGTAAGTCCTCCCAAGAGTGCGGCTCTAGTGATCAGACTGCTGTTCATTGAATCAGACGAGAGTCGCAGAACGCGCGACTGACTGGTTCTCTCAAAAGTTGCTCGTGTAGCCGGAACATCGGGGATGCAGGTGATTTATGTTGTATTGACGCGTTTCGGCAGAGATATTGCGCCAGATTTACGGTCGTCCTTATAAAGCTGAAGCATCGCCCTCGCTTCTGCGACCACTTGCGCCCGCAACGATTCTGGTTCGACGACCTCGACTTCCTTGCCGTGGCGCATGATGTCCATCACGAGCTCGCGGGGATCGTGGTATGGAATGCGAAGCTCGTAGCGACCGTCCGGTAGATGCATGCCTTGTTGTTGCGGATGCCAGGTCTCGTCGGCGACCCATCGGGCGCGTTCTCGCGAGAAGCGCAGGACGGCCGTCTGGTCGGCCGGGCCGCCGAAGATTCCGTAAGCGCTCGCATAATGCGCATCGAGCTCCTCGTCCGGGATGTCGAGCGCGCGCTCTTCGAGAATCGTGGGGCGGGAAATCCGATCGACGGAGAAACTTCTCAGCGCGTCGCGCGCATCGTCCCATGCATCCAGGTACCAGCTTTCGCGGTAGTGGGTCACCCGTTGGGGTGAGACGGTGCGTTCGCTGCGCTCGTCGGTAGTGCGCGCGTGATACTCGAACCAGAGCTTCTTGCGCTGCAATGTCGCCGAGGCAACGATTTGAAATTCAGGCCCGACTCGACGGGTCGCGATCGCGGGAAAACGCAGTCGATTCGCTGCTTCGCCCAAGTTGAGGCGGCGGTGCTTGGAAAGGCTTTGCAGCCTGGCGGCAAGCGGCCTGACGTGCTCCTCGAGCAACCCGTTGCCAAGATCCTGGAGGAGACGCTGGACCACAGCCAAGGCCTGCAGTTCGGAAGGCGTGAACCACAGGCCGGGCAGCTCATATGCTTCCTTGCGCTTCTCGTCGTACTTGTACCCTTCGCTCGTCACCACGATGGGCGCGTTCAGGTACGTGCGCATCATGCCGATGATGCGATGCAACGTCGCCCTGTGGCACTCCAGGCGTGCCTGCAGTTCTTCGCTGGAGATCGGCGTGCGACGACCCGAAAGGATCGTATGGAGCTGAAAAATGCGATCGAACTTATCCATCGTCCGCCGAGCAAGCGTCCGCTGAGCTTGTTGTTTTCCCGAAATCTAGCCTCGCGATCGTGAAAATTCAAAGTAGAACTTCAACGGGGGGGCTTTTTGCCGAACGAGTCGAGCGACCAACTCGGAGG
>QGVC01000572.1 GCA_003242645.1 Pseudomonadota bacterium | reverse complement strand
GTTCTGCTTGCAAGACAATCGCTTGCATAACGGCGAGGCCCACCAAGCGGATGTTGAATGATGATCAGTGGTTCTCCGTCGCGCGGCTCCGCCCCGGAGAGCCTCACGCGGCCAAAGCGCGTCAAGCAATCGCAATCTTCGGCAAAAGCCACAAGTGAGTAATCCAATTGGACGTCGTAGTTATCTCTTTCCGCGACCGTTTGTAATTCATAAACTCTCGTGTTCTCTTTGACAATCCCGTCTTTATCGAAACCAAACCGAATAACCGCTCGAGTTATTTTATAAGTATTGGATTGAGCGCCCGGTATACAATGGTGCGCTGTGAGCACATGCTTAGGTGATACAATGAAACCGGTGCATGTGTCAGCACAGTCACGGAAGCCATTGTTGAATTCGATTTCTATCCGTCCAATCGCGGGAGCGAATTGCTGGGTGAAGTGAGCGGTTGGCAGCCTATCAAAGCTCACAGTTCCCTTTGCCTTGAGGTCAAGAGGCTGATCTGGATCGTAATATGGCGCGCTGAGCTCTCTTAGAATCGAGGGATCTCTACATTCGGCCGCACAAACTGAATGGGATAGTAAAATCAGAAAGATGATGGCGAGAAATCGCATTGGGAAAACCTTTGGTTGCGAAAAAGGAGGAAGAACGAACAACAATTGGCGAACGAAAATAGATATTACAGGCATACTAGGAGCCTGTCCACATAGGTTTGTGGTTCGGCAGTTTTCATGAAGGATAGCCTGTTCAGGCAACCCTGGCGAGCTTGGTGAGGTTGTGGGCGGTGCAGATCAGGGCCCATTCAGCCCTCACTTTCTCGATGCCCCGCAACAGGAACTGCCTGAACCCCCTGGCTTGCTTGATTTGTCCGAACACCGGCTCGACGATTTGCTTTCTGAACCTGTATCTGCTTCGCCATCCCGCCCGCTTTAGTTTATCCCGCATGGCCTGGGTGAGCGGCCCACCGATCTTTCGTTTGCCGTCAGCGGGGTGTTTGGCTCGTCCAGTTGCGACGTAAGCGCTGATACCGCGATCGGCCAAGGCCTGCAGGTTCGGCTCGCTCAGATAGCCGTTGTCGGCCGATGCTTCCTTCGGCTTGGCGCCGAGATTGGCCTCGATGCCGTCGAGCAACCCCACGAGCTGCCCGTGATCGCTCATGTTCGCGGTGAGACCGTGCGCAACGATGATCTGGGCCTTTGCATCGACAGCGATTTGCGCATTGTAGCCCTGGATATAACCGTCCTTGGTCAGGAGAATGCGGCTGTCCGCATCGGTGAAGTTACGTTGCGCTTTGCCGTTGGGCTCGGCGGACGGCGGCGCTGGCCTCTTGCCGTTCTTCTTGCGACCTTCGGCGATGCGCCTTTCCTCGGCCTCGGCCCGGCGCCGCATCTCCTCTTGGGCGGCGGCTTTCGCTTCCGCCTCCAGCTCGGCCTTGGCTTGGCGGATCCTCTCAAGCCGCTTCTGCTTGTCGGCCACCCAATCAGGCAACTCATCGCCGCGCTTGTCGCCGTAGAGCTTGTCCTCCTGCGCATCGGCGGCCTCGGCGGCTTCAAACCAACGGCCGACCTCGGCCGCAAGTTCCGCTTCCCGTTTCTTCATGCGATCATAACTCATCGCCTTGTGCTTGGACGCGTTCGCCTTGATCTTGGTGCCGTCAAGCGCCACATGCCCGAGCTTCACCAAACCGGCTTTCTCGGCAAGCTGCAACACCTGCACGAACAGAGCGGCCAGCGCTTTGAGATGCCGCCGGCGGAACTCCGAGATCGTGCGGAAGTCCGGCGGGTCGCCCGCCACGATCATCATGAAGTCCGCACGCTCCACCGCCGCCTTCGCGATCCGCCGCGAGGAGTAGATGCCGCTCGCGTAGGCATGCAAGAGCAGCGCCGTCATCATCCGCGGATCGAACGGCGGCTGGCCGAGCGCGCTCCGGTAACTTCCGACAATCCCGGAAAGATCAAGCGCTTCCCTCACGAGCGCCACGATCAGCCGAGACAGATGAGCCTTGGGCACATAGTCCTCAACGCAAGGCGGCAGAAGCTGTGCGTCGTCGATCTTCCAGGGGCGAAAATCCTTGCTCATAAGTCGGCAAGGAATCAGACTCGCCGTCTCTTGACCAGTGACTACTCAGACAGGCTCCTAGGGATCGACGAGGTTGCTATCGTGACGTGGTCGCACGATCCTGAGGCGCGCCGCAAATCGTACGAACTTCTCGCAGCAGAGTTCGGA
>QGVC01000571.1 GCA_003242645.1 Pseudomonadota bacterium | reverse complement strand
GAAGATCTGCCAGGCGAACTGACCCGGTTGCTCCAGGATCACGCGGCCGTACTTGGCGTACGTGTAGTTGCGAAAGTCCGCACCCTCGTCCACGAAGCGCTCGCCCTTGGCGTTGATCATGATGCCAAACGGGTAGCTGTGCTTTTGGAAGTTATCGCCAACAGTGAGGTCGCCGAACTCCGGGGCGTTGCGATCCCACCCGACCGCATGACAGCCTGACCAGTTGCCCGTCGGCATGGCGCCGACTTCGAGGGCCATGCGGATGCCGTCGCCCGTGTTGAACCTCGTGCCCCGAACCTTGGCCAGATCCCAGCCCGGTCCGAGATAGCGCGTGCGCCACTCGGCGTTGGCCTGGAAGCCGCCTGCCGCCAGAACGACGGCCTTGGTCTTGATCGTCTGCGTTTTGCCCTTGTACCGGACTCGAATGCCCTTTATGCCGTCGTCATCGTGCTCGAGTGACAGCGCACGGGCTTCGTAAGCGATCTTGACGCCGTTCTTGCGTGCCGCGTTTGTCAGAGCCTGCACCAACCCAGGACCGCCACCCCAAGCCTCGACAGTCAACCCGCCCCAGAACTTGAATTTGCCGTCCACCTTGAAGGCCTGACGGCCGTAGATCGGCTGAAACCGTACGCCCTTGTCGCGCATCCAGCGTATGGTCTCCCGGCTGCGCTTGACGAGCACTTCGGTGAGCTCCGGATCGGTCCGGTACTCGGTCACCCGGAACATGTCGTCGAAGAACTGCTCCTCCGTATAGGAGCCGAAATCGGTATTGGCGATCTCCTCCTCCGTGAGGTCAGGCATGAGGATCTTGAGGTCTTCGACGCCGTCATACACGCAACGAATCGCCCCCGCTGTGAAACGGCTGTTGCCGCCGGCCTCCGCCTCCGGCGCCCGCTCCAGCACGAGCACCGAGACTCCGTGCTCAGCTGCGGACAGGGCGGCGCAAAGGGCGGCATTGCCGCCGCCGACGACAACGACATCGCTTTCATTCGGCAGCATTCACGTTCCTCCAGTCAGTACCTGCGGGGCGTTGCCATACGCTGTACCGGGTGTGAAATCACGTCGAGCTCAGCGCGCGACACGCCGAATTCGCCAGCGCAAAACGTCAGCGCATCGTGCAGAGGTGGGCGCTACAAAAAGCAGCGTGTCGGGTATCCGAATAACGAACCAGATTCAACCTTTCGGCCCTGATGCATACGGGCGCAGCGCGCCGGCAAGCGTGGCAATAGTCATCTTGACTTTGGGTGCTGGCAGCTTGAGACGATCCCCCGCATGAACTACCGCCACGCCTATCACGCCGGCAACTTCGGCGATGTGCTGAAACATGCCGTTCTGGCGCTCGTCATCGAGCATTTGAAACGAAAGCCTGCGCCATTTCGGGTGATCGACACTCACGCCGGGATCGGCCTCTATGACCTGAGCAGTGACCCAGCCGAGAAGACAGGCGAATGGCGACGGGGGATCGGGCGAATCTATGGTCCTGACGCCGAGCCGCTCCCCGAAAACATCGCAGCGCTGCTCGCTCCGTATCTTTCAGCAGTGGCTGCCGAGAACGCGGCTGGCCAGCTCCGCCGGTATCCAGGCAGCCCACGGATCGCACGTAGACTGATCAGATCCCAGGACCGGCTGGTCGCGAACGAGCTGCATCCCCAGGACGGGCTCGTGCTCAAAGAGCTGTTCGCACGCGACCCACAGACCAAGATTTTGCAACTCGACGGCTGGATTGCATTGAAGGCCCTATTGCCGCCCAAAGAACGGCGCGGCGTGGTGCTCATCGATCCGCCGTTCGAGAAGCCGGGAGAGCTGGAGCGTCTGTCGCGCGCCCTCCGAGATGGCACGCAGCGCTTCTCCACCGGCATCTATCTCCTCTGGTATCCGATCAAGGACCCCAACCCGATAGCCGAGCTGCATCGGGCCATCACGGCCCTTGGGCTGCCCAAGCTGCTCGCGGCAGAATTGCTGATACGTGCCCCGCGCGATATCACTCGCCTGAACGGCGCAGGCCTTGTTGTGCTGAACCCGCCTTTCCGCCTGGATGAGACCCTAGAGGTTCTGCTCCCGTTTCTCGCCGCGCGGCTCGGCGATGATCCCAGTGCAAGTTGCAGGGTCACATGGCTGGTCCGAGAGAGACAACCAGCCCCGAATTAAGCAACTTTAGGTTGCTCTCACGTCGATTTGCCTTGCGTGATGCGACCAGTTCGCCCATAGTCGGGGAAGTTCGGGCG
>QGVC01000570.1 GCA_003242645.1 Pseudomonadota bacterium | reverse complement strand
AAAGAGGGGGGGGCCAGGGGATTCGCCCTATCGCGGGGGGGGGTGCGTTTTCGTCGGAATGACCATTTCAAAGGCCCCTTCGGGGGGCGGCCGGTGTTATCCCCCGGCTATGAAGATGCTGGGAGGCAGCGGGAGGCAATGCTGAAGTATGTTACGTCGATACATCCTAAGGCCAAGAGCAAGGCGGACGGCAGGCGTTTGGCTAGAAACATGATACGCGGTCAAAGTATGACGGAGCTTTGGAGTGACCCCCTAAGACTAGACAGCTGACGCTCCGGACTTTGACCGGCTGTTGAGGGCGTGAACTTGTTCGAACTCATTTGGGCTTAAGTAGCCAAGTGCGCTATGTAGTCGTTCCGTGTTGTAGACCTCGTCGATAAATCGGGGCAGCTGCTTCGATACGTCCTCGAAAGTCTCGTAGTCCCTAGCGTAGATCTCCTCGTACTTCAGGGTTTTCATGAAGCTTTCGGCTTGCGGGTTATCGTACGGATTGCCGCGGCGACTCATTGAGCCGCGAAATTCGTACGCCTCAAGCAACGCTCGGTAATCCTTTGCATCGTACTGCGAGCCCCGGTCGGAATGATGGATACAGCCGGGTCCCGGTTGCCGGCTATCAATCGCTGCCTGTAGTGCAGCGAGAGTCAAACGAACGTCCATGTGGCGAGCGGCTGCATATCCAACCACTCGGCGCGACCAGGCATCGAGAATGACGGCCAGATAGACGAAGCCAATCAGTATGCGAATGTAGGTAATGTCTGCCACCCAAAGCTGATTCGGCCCGTCAGGACGAAACTCGCGCGCCAGGTTCGGGAATGGAGACGCGGCTGCGCCGTCGCTTGTAACGACGAAGCGACGCGGCTGCCTGGCTTTAAGCCCTCGCTCTCGCATTACCCGCGCCACGCGCTTGTGATTGACGATGAGACCCTCACGCCTCAGCTGCCAAGTCACCCGCCGGTACCCGTACCCGACGTAACGCTCGCAGATAGCCTCAATGCGCTGGACGACTACATCCTCATCGGTACGCAGACGCCCTTTAGGGCGATAGTAGCTGGTGCTGCGCGCCATTTTCATGAGCCGGCACGCCTGCGCGCGACTGAGCCCTTCGGGCCGCTCACGATTGAGGAGCTCGCGTCGTTCGCCGACCGAGCGGGAGGCAGCGTTTTTTTGAGCAGCTCGTTCTCCATCGTGAGCTGGCCCACTTTGCGCTCGAGGGCCGCAATCCGCGCTTCATACTCTTCCAAGGAGGCCGCGATCGCCGCCTCCTCATTGAACTCGCCGGCTTCGTACTTCGTGAGCCATATCCGGATCAGATTGCGGCAAATCCGATGCCGTTTCGCGAGGCCGTGAAGAGAAACATCTCCAGCTAAGTACTCCTGGACGACCTGACGCTTGAAGTCGATGCTGTATGTACGGTACCGAGCCACTTCTTCTTCTCCGAGTAGGCTCAACCTCCGGGTACTGTCACTTCAGAGCACCGTCGTTGTCCAGCTCAAGGGGTTCACTCCAGCGCGCAATCAATGGGCTGACTACTGTTGTTCAGATGTACGGGTGGTCAGTGAAAGACGTTTGGGTGCTCTCGGAGCTCGCCTTGATGGTCGCGATCAGAACGCCCTCGAGCGAACCCTCCTGGACCTTGAGGCAGAGAGGATCACCATCGAGTCGGCGATAGCCCGACTTCGCGCCGCCGTGCCAGAGCCCTTGCCAGGTACCTGCGCGGACGAACGTGCATAGCGCCGGACAGCAGTTTCCTCTTCTCTTCATTTCCTTCCGACTCGCACGGGCCTGAATTCTTGAGCGTCGCTGATGGAAACCGAGGCGAGCTCGCAGGCCTGGCCGCCGGCGGTCAACTTCGAGGTCGCTTTCCGCATCGAAACACGACAAAGCGTGAACTGGGCAGAGGGCACCCGATTGGGTGCTAAGTATCCTGCTCTTTGGTAAGACCGTCATGACCCGCTTGTAGTCGGAGGGGACTCGATGGCCCGTCGTCGGCTCGGTTTCATTTTCACGTTCATGGTAGCGCCCGTGCCTGATGCCCGGATGTGCGGCTCTCCATGTGTCGATCGAGCAATTCTTTCGCCTCGGGATTCTTGTAAAAGTAGTCTCGAGAGAAACCACAAAGCTTGGCGATCAAGCTCAAATTGGGCGCGCCATTACGTGTAGGTATTTCTGTCCTAGCGTCGGCCCGTTGCGCAAGGAACATTTGCAGCGCGGCAAGTGGCTCAAGAGGGCC
>QGVC01000149.1 GCA_003242645.1 Pseudomonadota bacterium | reverse complement strand
TAGGCTGATATCCGCGCGGCAGTACTGCTTGGATCGCGCCGAGTCGCGCGGTGGCTGCGCAACATTGCGCGCTTCGCTGGCCAGCGTACCATCCCGAGCTCCTCCACAAGGCCCAAAACGGGTCAATACTTATTCGCGTTATTGTCGACGCGAAGCGTTCAGGAACTCGACCACAAAGTCAAGTACGCGAACGCCAGCGCGAGATCGCGCTGGCGTGAAGTCAGACCGAAAAGAGGAAGTGCAAAACGAGGCTACTGCAGCCTTGCGTTGATGCTCGCAAGTTTCTCCGAGCCGGGGCACAGCTCCGACATCGGGACGGCGTTCAACGGCCTCTCCGACGTACGCAGAATATCGTGCAGATCGTGCTGGCTCTCGTCGATGTAGAGCAGGCCGGTTGCCACCTCCCCACGGGCCGCGTGCTTGCGGATGGTCATCAGCGCCGCATCTGCATCCCGAGGATCATGGGATTGATCCAGCTTATGCAGAATGATGCGGGACCCATCATGAAGCGTTACCGGCACCGAGGTGCCCTCGTCGTAATCCGCCGTGATCTCCTGCTCCTCCGGCACGAAGTCGAGCTTGTCGATCGCCTGGTTGTGCTGGCGCACGTAGTCGTAGCTCTTGGTGGAGGCGGGATGGTTATTAAACGTCACACACGGGCTGATGACGTCGAGGAAGGCAAAGCCGCGGTAGCTGATCGCCGCCTTGATGAGCGGAATGAGTTGGCGCTTGTCGCCCGAGAAGGAGCGGGCCACGAAGCCTGCCCCCAGCTGGATCGCCATCTGGCAAAGGTCGATCGGGTCGAACGGATTGGGCTCGCCCTTCTTCGACGGGGAGGTCTTGTCGTTGGTGGCCGAGAACTGGCCCTTGGTCAGTCCATAGCAGCCGTTGTTCATGACGATGTAGACCATGTTCAGCCGCCGCCGAACGGCGTGCGCGAACTGGCCGAGACCAATCGAGGCTGTATCCCCATCGCCAGAAACGCCGATGTAGACGAGGTCGCGATTGGCGAGGTTGGCCCCCGTCGTCACGGACGGCATTCGCCCGTGGACGCTGTTGAAGCCGTGGCTGCGGCCCAGAAAGTATGTCGGCGCTTTCGAGGAGCAGCCTATGCCGGAGACCTTGGCGATCCTGTGCGCCGGGAGGTCGAGCTCGAAACAAGCCTCGATTATGGCCGCGGTGATGGAGTCGTGGCCGCAGCCGGCGCACAGGGTCGACATCGACCCTTCGTAATCGCGCCGCGTCAGGCCGAGAGCGTTGCGTTTGAGCGCGGGGTGATAGGCGCTGGGTTTCTGAATGTAGGTCATCTCGCGTCCCTTACTCGGCAGCAATCTTGACCGGGCCAATGCTGGTCCGGATAGCGCTGCGCACGAAATCCGCTGTCAGAGGCATGCCGTCGAAGTTCACCGTTGCGAACAGCTTCTCGCCGTCGATGCCCGCTTCGAGCATCAGCAGCGAGCGCATCTGGGCATCGCGGTTCTGCTCGACGACGAAAATGCGGTCATGCGCATCGCAGAAGGCCTTCACCTCCGGTGAGAACGGGAAGGCTTTGATGCGCATGGCATTGAGGCGGACGCCCTCGGCTTCGAGCTCGTCGAGCGCTTCCAACACTGCAGGCCGCGTCGAGCCGAAATAGATGACGCCGACCCGGCTCCGCGGATCGCGCATGTCGATCTCCGGCTTCGGCACCAGGCTCGCCGCCGTCTCGAACTTGCGAGCGATGCGGTACATGTTCTCCGCGTGGATGCGGCCGTCCTCGGTGTACCGAGCGTAAGCATCGTGAGAGGTGCCGCGAGTGAAATACGCGCCCTTGCTGGGATGCGTGCCCGGCAGCGTTCGGTAGGGGATGCCGTCTCCGTCGACATCGCGGTAGCGGCCCCAATCCTTCGCGGCCTCGAGGCCCGCGGCGTCCAGCACCTTGCCACGGTCATGAACGTAGGAATCGTCCCACGTGAACGGGTCCGTCACCCACTCGTTCATGCCGATGTCGAGATCGCTCATCACGATCACGGGCGTCTGCAGCCGCTCGGCAAGATCGAAAGCCTTCGCGCCCAACGAGAAGCACTCATTGGGATCGGAGGGGAACAACAAAACGTGCTTCGTGTCGCCGTGAGAGGCGTAGGCGCACGCCAAGATGTCCGATTGCTGCGTGCGGGTCGGCATGCCCGTCGAAGGACCACCCCGCTGGACGTTGAACAGGACGACCGGAATCTCCGCGAAATACGCAAGGCCCAAGAACTAGCTCATGAGCGAGATGCCAGGCCCTGACGTGGCCGTGAAGGCGCGCGCCCCGTTCCAGCCCGCTCCAATAGCGATGCCGATGGCCGCCAGCTCGTCCTCCGCCTGCACAACGGCGCCAAGGACCTTGCCGTCTTTGTCCGTGCGGAGCTGCTTCAAGTATCTCTCGAAGGCTTCGGCCATGGAGGTCGACGGCGTGATCGGATACCACGAGCAGACCGTCGCGCCGGCGTAAATGGCACCCAACGCCGCCGCGTTATTGCCCGTCACCATGATCTTTCCGCGCGTGCCCTCAGCCTTCTCCACGCGGATCGGTAGCGGACACTGGAAGTTGGCGAGCGCGTAATCGCGACCCAGGTTTACCGCCTCCAGGTTGGAAGAGATGAGCTTCTCCTTGCCACGCAGCTGATCGGCGACGACCTTCTCCAGGACCTCCATGTCCATGTCCAGCAACGCCGTCAGCGCACCGACATAGACCATGTTCTTGAAGAGCTGCCGCTGGCGCGGGTCTGTCCACCTCTTGGCGCACATGGCGGCAATGGGGATCGGAAGAACGGTGATGTCGTCCCGCGGCCATTGCCTGGGCATGGTCGAGTCGTACAGCAGCCATCCGCCGGGAACGATTTCCGCCAGGTCGTCGCGGTAGGTCTGCGGGTTCATGGCGACCATCAGGTCAACGCCTTCGCGCCGCGCGAGGTAGCCCTTCCCGCTAACACGGACCTCGTACCAAGTCGGCAAGCCCTGAATGTTGGATGGGAAGATGTTCTTCGGGCTGACCGGCACTCCCATTCGGAAGATGGTCTTGGCGAACATCGTGTTGGCGCTCGCCGAGCCCGAGCCGTTCACGGTCGCGAACTTGCAAACGAAATCATTGACCCCGCTCATGACTTCGGTCCCCGGCTTCATCCAAGGTAGGCATTGTGATGTGTGAGGCAGGCCGGCGACGCCTGCGCCTCAACGTACGTGAATTTCTGCATGTCCCATGCTCCCGTCGGGCAGCGCTCAGCACACAGCCCACAGTGTAGGCAAAGATCCTCATCCTTGACCATGACCCGGCCGGTCTTGAGCTCGTCCGAGACATAGAGGGATTGCGACGTGTTCCGAGCCGGCACCCGCAGTCTCTCCCGCAGCTCCGCTTCCTCGGCGTTCTCGATGAAGTTGATGCAGTCGACCGGGCAGATATCCATGCAGGCATCGCACTCGATGCACAGCGAGCGCGTGAAGACGGTCTGCACGTCGCAGTTCAGGCAGCGCTCCACCTCTTTCGCGGCGAGCTTGTCGTCGTAGCCGAGCTCGACCTCGACCTTCAGATTGCGCAGCGCGATGGACTTATCCGCGTGGGGAACGGCAACGCGCCGCTCCGGAGAGTAGGCGTTGGAGTACGACCACTCGTGGATGCCCATTTTCTGGCTGACGAGCGTCCACCCAGGCGCGGGCCGTTCGGTCAGTGGCTTACCTTGGCAGTAGAGATGAATGGAAATCGCTGCCTGGTGGCCATGGGCGACGGCCCAGATGATGTTTTCCGGACCCCAGGCCGCGTCGCCGCCGAAGAACACGCCCGGCCGAGTCGACATCATGGTCACGCGGTCGACCTTGGGCATATCCCATTCGCCGAACTCGATGCCGATGTTCCGCTCGATCCAGGGGAAGGCGTTCTCCTGCCCGATAGCCATCAGCACATCATCGCAGGGAATAACGACCTCTTCGCCAGTGGGGATCAGCTTGCGGCCCCGATCGGTGTACTCGGCCCGCATGATTTGGAACCGCACGCCGACGAGCCGGCCGTTCTCGACGATGAACTCCTTCGGATTGTGATTGTCGAGGATCGGAATGCCCTCGCGCTCAGCGTCCTCGATTTCCCACTCCGACGCCTTCATATCCTTGCGCGGTGAGCGGACCGTTACCGTGACCTGCTCAGCGCCGAGGCGCAGGGCCGTGCGGCAGCAATCCATGGCGGTGTTGCCGCCACCAATCACCACAACGCGACGACCAATGCTGTTTACGTGCTCGAAGGCAACCGAGGTCAGGAACTCGATTCCGATGTGAATATTGGCGGCGCCTTCCTTGCGGCCGGGGATGTTGAGGTCCTTCCCCTTTGGGGCTCCGGTGCCGATGAAGACAGCATCAAAACCCTCATCGAGGACCGCCTTGAGGCTCTGCACCTCGTGACCGAAGCGTGTCTCGACGCCGAAGTTCAGGATGCGGTTCACTTCCTCGTCGAGGACAGTCACCGGCAAGCGGAAAGCGGGGATGTTCGTCCGCATGAGCCCGCCGGCCTGCTGGTCCTTTTCGAAGAGCACGCAGTGATAGCCCAGGGGCATCAGATCGCGGGCAACGGTCAGCGACGCCGGCCCTGCGCCAATCAAGGCGATGCGCTTGCCATTTTTCTCCTTCGGAATTTTCGGAAGAAGCGAGTCGATTTCGCCCTTGTAATCGGCGGCAACCCGCTTCAGGCGGCAGATCGCCACCGGCTTTTCCTCGACACGCCCTCGGCGGCACGCCGGTTCACACGGCCGATCGCAGACGCGGCCGAGAATTCCCGGAAAGACGTTCGATTCCCAGTTCAACATATAGGCCGCTGTATAGCGGCCTTGTGCAATTAGCCTGATGTACTCTGGGACGGGGGTATGGCTGGGGCACGCCCACTGGCAATCTATGACCTTGTGGAAGTACTTAGGATTGGAGATGTCAGTCGGAGCCACTCCTCGGCTCCGCGTGCGCACAGCGGCGTCGCCTTGCGGCATAGGAAACTTACCCTCCAGTCGTTCGAGCCCCAAGCCACGTCCATAGATGCGGCCTTTCTACCTCTGTCCCAACTTAGTTATTTCGGCCCGCAAATGGCAAGCTCTGGACAGCATATCAGCCCATCAAAACTGAGATGATCCATCTCCAAATTTCAACTTGGATGCACCTGAGGCGACCGTCAGGCAATTTTCATTCGCAGGCGCATTAATGGACGGAATTTTGAAACAAAAAATTCGCAACCGCAGCATGAGTCCATTTCTCGTTAGTTGCGGTGCAGCATAATTTCAAATTCATCCCGCGTAGCACAATTACATCGGACAACTCGCCCGAAGCTGACAAAACTTGTCCTTTGCTCAGCTTATCTTTGATCTTATCAAACGAGCACATCGGAAATTTTGTAAGCTGGCGCTCTATAACCAGACGTTGTGCCGTCTGCACGAAGCCTGGTCGCGCCGATTCGGAGACCAGAGGATGAGCTCAACAGCTCGGCTAGCCGGTTGCGAGCGCCAACGCGATGGCGGCCAAGCTCAGTGCACCGACCCATAAGGCGACCCGTTCCCAGCGGGTGTGGCGGGCTTCGGCGGCGCCGATCCGCTCCACCGTTTCAGTATCGAGACGAATGCCCGATTTCGCCATCTCGGCGAAGGCAGTGACACCTTCCTCAGCTTTCGCGAGCAGTCCCGGAAGGTCGGAAAGAACCTTGCCAAGCACCTCGGCGCCCTCGCCCGCTTCGCGGAGCCGACCCGTGACGCCGTAATTCGCCTCGACCCATTCACGCGCGACCGGTTCGGCAGCCGTCCAGAGATTGAGATTGGGGTCGAGCCCGCGTGCGACACCTTCGACGATGACCATACTCTTTTGGAGCAGGATCAGCTCAGGCCGGGTCTGCATATCGAAAACCTCGGTGTAAGCGAACAGCTGCCCCAGAAGGTCGGCCATCGAAATTTCCGATGCGGTGCGCCCGTGGATCGGCTCACCGATGGCCCGGAGCGCCTGGGCGAACACGGCAGGCGGGTGATGGGGCGGCACGTAGCCCGCCCAAAAATGGACGTCCGCCGCCCGCTTGTAATCGCGCGTGATGAGGCCATGCAGGATTTCAGCGAGGAACCTGCGCTCCTTCACGCCAAGCCGGCCCATGATGCCGAAATCGACGGCGACGATACGGCCACACTCGTCCACGAACAGGTTGCCCTGATGCATGTCGGCGTGAAAAAAGCCGTCGCGCATGGCGTGGCGGAGAAACGTCCGCAGCACGATTTCCCCGAGCCTGCCGAGATCATGGCCAGCCGCCTGCAAGGCTGCGCGGTCCGAAATGGGAATGCCGTCGACCCACTCGGTCGTCAAAACGCGCTTGGCCGTGCGCCGCCAGTCGACCTGTGGCACACGGAAGTCCTCATCGTTGGCGCTGTACTCCGCCATCTCCGACATCGCGGCGGCTTCGAGCCGTAGGTCCATCTCAAGCTGCGTGGTGCGGGCCAGCGTATCGACGACTGCAACGGGTCTCAGCCGTCGGGAGGGCGGATGGAATCGCTCGATGAGCCGGGCAGCGAGATAAAAGCTGTCCAGATCGCGCCGGAACCGCCGTTCGATCCCAGGACGGAGAATCTTCACCGCGACTTTCCGCCGTACACCGTCCTCGACCACCACAGCCTTGTGCACCTGGGCGATGGATGCGGCAGCTACGGGAGGCCCGAACTCGGCGAAGTGGTTCTCAAGCTTACCTCCAAGCGCCTCTTCGATCGCGCGGCGCGCTTCCTCCATGGAAAACGGCGGCAGACGGTCCTGAAGATGGCGGAGGTCGGAAGCCAGCTCCGGTCCAATGATGTCGGCGCGGGTGGCCAGGAACTGGCCCATTTTGATGTAGCTCGGCCCAAGCGAGGAAAGCGCATCCGTGATGCGGCGCTCGCGCGGCTTTCCGGCTTGAAATGGCCAAGAGATCGCACGGATGGGCCAGGTCGCGGCATGGGCCAGCCTCAGTGGCAGGGGCGCCTTGGCGCCGGGTGGCACGAAGCGCACGCCGTGCTGCGCCAGCACAATGCCAGCACGGGCCAGACGAAGCAGGTTCATCAGCGCGTTTGCCATCACGTCTCCGGAATCAAATCCGCCAGCCGGAGTGGATGGCAGCGATGCCGCCGGTGAGATTGCGCCAGGTCACTTGCTCGAAGCCCGCAGCGCGGATCATTTCGGCGAATGCCTCCTGCGGCGGAAACTTGCGGATGCTCTCCACAAGGTAGCGGTAGGGCTCCTCACCTGTTCCGACGAGCCGCCCGAGGCGCGGGATGACGTGGAAGGAGTGCAGGTCATAAAGCGCGTCCAACACCGGCACTCGACATTCGGAAAACTCGAGGCATGCAAAGCGGCCACCCGGCTTCAGCACACGGTAGGCTTCCCGCAGCGCAGCATCGATGTGGGTGACGTTGCGGATGCCGAACGCGATCGTATAGGCGTCGAAGCTCTTGTCCGGGAATGGCAGCGCCTCCGCATTCCCCTGCACGAGCATCACCTGGTGAGAACGACCCGCCGCCTCAATTTTCTGACGGCCCACCCGCAGCATCTCGGGGCTGATGTCGCACACGACGGCGCGACAACCGGGCCCGCCAGCACGTAACGCCCGGAGCGCTACGTCCGCCGTGCCGCCGGCAACATCGATCAGATCGAAGCGTTGATCCGAGCGCGGCGGGTTGATCACGGCCACTAGCTCATCCTTCCAGAGCCGGTGCATCCCGCCCGACATCAGGTCATTCATCAGGTCATACCGATCGGCGACGGTCGCGAAGACCTGATTGACGAGCCCCTGCCGCTCCTCAGGCCGGACCTCGCGGAAGCCGAACGTTGCCGCCGTGTGATGCTGTTGGCTGTGTGACATGGCGGGCACCATAGCGGACCCGTCAGGCAAGCGCCATGCGCCTGAACGGCAGAAGGAGATGGACCGGAACCTCGCGCAAAACTTTAAGTTGCCTATGGAAACGCAAGGTAAATGCAGTGGTCAGGAGTGCCTCCCATGACCAAGCAACACGCACACGGGATCGAGAGCACGGCGCAGGTGGCTGGTCATCCGCTGCACCCGATGCTGGTTCCGTTCCCGATCGCCTCGATCGTACTCGCCCTCGTGGCAGACCTCATCTACCTGGGCACCCTCGCTCCCTTCTGGGCTCAGGGGTCATACTGGCTGCTGGTCATCGGACTGGTGACAGGCCTCATTGCCGGGCTAGCCGGCCTCACCGACTTTCTAACGACAGAGCCGATACGCAGGCTCAACGCAGCCTGGGCTCACGCCATTGGCAACGCCGGCGTGATCGCGCTCGTCATCATCAATCTCTACCTCAGGTGGGCCGATCCGGTTGCCGGCATCCCGAACGGCGGATTCGTCCTCTCGATCATTACGGTGGCGCTCCTACTGGTCACCGGTTGGCTCGGTGGGACGCTCGTCTACGCGTACCACCTGGGAG
>QGVC01000569.1 GCA_003242645.1 Pseudomonadota bacterium | reverse complement strand
CAATACTAGGTCGTGGTCAATCACAATCGGGCGCCGTTCTCATCCATCTCCAATGCTCGAGTCAGGACGCGTTGAACCTCACGTCGGATCGGTCGAAATTCGAACTTCTCGCCCAGCAACACGCAGATGCCATGTTTCGGGTCAACTAGCTTAAAGAGGTTGCCGACGGGCTCATCGGCGAGACTATGATCACCGACGATCGGGATAGGAGAAAAGCATCCGGCGCGATCCTCAAGAAGGAACCGATCAAGGTCTTCGTCGAAATGCTCAAAGGCGTTCCGTAGTTTTCGACACTTCAGCGGAGAGTCATCATCGAGTTCGAATGCATTTCGTAACCGCTTCCCGCGTGCAACTGCAAGCAAGTTGTCCTTCTTCATTGGCCAAAAGAAACGGGAAAGAGCACCCGCATGCGTGAGCGCTTCCTGAACAGTCGCGAAAATAAGTTCCTCTGACGCGCATTGAGCGACAGCTTCATCAAATCGTTGGAACGCTAGTTCGGAACGTTCAGCGGCATAGATAATAGAGTGAATATAAAATGCCTCGAAGGCAGGGAGAATTCCGCCATACCCCCCCACAATCAATGCCTCTCGTTGCTTCCGAATATCTTCGCTCAACCGCTTCATAATGAAGCCCCGCCTTCTTGTTGTCTGGCTTCAACGATCGACACCAATATGGAGCGGCTAACTGATTTCATGCGATATGAGTTTTGGCTTTCCCGGAGAATCACCCCCTCGCAACATATGAACGACAGAAATCTAGGCGTCCGGAATAACGATCTTTGGTATACCGCGTCCGCCTTCCTTCATGAGATCCAAGAGCGACATGCCGCCAAGAGGCTTGATCGGCAATCGCAATGAGTGCGCCAGCATCGAGCCATACCCGAAGTTTGTCGGACCATTCTCATAATTCGGACTGCTGCTGACGACACCATGTACATAGATGCGCTATGTACATAGATGCGCTCGTCATCGAAGATTGGGCTTCCGCTCAACCCGCTTGGCATTTTGAGCGATGCCGAGAAGCAAGGACCGGGAGTCAGAGCCTGCCGATTAACGGCATTGTCGGGGAAGTGCTCAAGGATCTTTCCCCTTGCAACGTGCAGACGAAAGTTAAGGTCACCAAGCGTAATTCCATTCCGTTCCTGGCTAAGGTGAATGTCTCGCATCCCGGCGTACCCGATGGCAATAGCGGTTTTGCCGACTGCTAGACCTAAGCCGTGGATTCCCGGCTGAACCATTGCAAGCGGTTGATACGGCAAGCCGTCTGGTGAAGAGGTCACCTTACATATTGCTATGTCAGACGTGAGCATTAGCTCGACGCCATGGAATGGCAGAGGATGCTCGGTACGCTTGGCTAATAGTGCAGCCCACTCGATCCGTTGGAATACCCAACCCTTTGGCTGAAACACCGGGTTGGTCGTGATCATGACGCCGAGGTTCAGGTCACCCATAAACCAATTATTCTCGTCGATCTCGCGGACCCCTCCATAGTGGCGCTCGATCGGATCAGTAACCACATGAGCCGCAGTGATAAGGAGCCCATCAGCACTGACGAAAAAACCTGTACCAAGACACCGCACTATATCCCGTCCGTCCTCTCCAGGGACGATTGCAACCATGGGAAATACTGATTGTCCCAGAGTAGAAAGGACTGTGCTGATGTGTAGTCGGGCTGGATCACAAATAGATCGTTACGGACGGGATAAAAGTCCGTCTGTTCGTCGCTTTCGGAGCGTAGTGGCACTACAGCCAAATTTTGAATCGCTAGCGTGCCGTCGCTCCGGCTACCGAATATTGGCTTCAGGATTGACAAAGTCTCGTCATCTTCTGACAGCACGCTATTCCTCAAGCCTCTACCGGTAAATCGCACCTACCCACTGTCCACAAGAAGATCAAACTTACTGAGAACACAACAAACTACGATACACCCGCTGTCCACTCACTCCCACTCGAACATCAATAAAGAAAAGACTTCAGGCCAATATAGATCAACGTGTTACAACGGCACCAAATACCATGAATAATACCATGCCCCACTGACTGCACCGCCGCCCTCTCCTTCGCGGCGATGGTCTACCCCTGCCACAGCCCTCCTCTCTTCACAAACCGACCAGAAACTGGTCGAATACAATTCCGATGTGGGTCATGATACTGGGGTGCAAGGGTGGGGACAACGCAAGGCAGCGTTCGGTGGGGCATTGAGCGCCGGCTCGAATTCATTGAGTTCCGGCTGTTC
>QGVC01000568.1 GCA_003242645.1 Pseudomonadota bacterium | reverse complement strand
TCAGGTCGTGGGTTGAGCCGGGTAGGCCGTCGGAGATCCACACCAGGTCGCCACGGCGAGGGTCGATCAGCCCTTGCAGGTTGACCCCATGACGGCGGTGTTTGCCGGAGTAGTACAGCCGATCCAGGTGCCCACCGACACGGTCGATCCAGATCAGGGTCCCGTCGAGGATGCCCAGCTGGTGGCCGTTGTGGGCCAACCGCCACAGCGCTGCGGTCAGCGACGGGGCGCAGGCGGCGAGCAGGTCGACAGCCTCGCGCACGTAGCGCCATACGGTGGCCACGCCGACACTGAACCCGCGGGCGAGCCTGGTGTAGGTGTCGCCGTTGCGCAGGTGGGCCAGCACCAGCAGCGCCTGCCGGCCGGCGGACAGTCTGCGCCACCTGCTACCGATCTTGTTGCGGTGCCTGGCCAGCAGCCCGGCCAGGCGGGTCAGGTGTGCGGTGGACAGCGGGATCGTGCCAGGATAGGTCACCGAAGCTCCTTGGTAGGGGTGAAGTCTTGGTCGACCTGTCTCCTACCGGGAGCTTCTTCTCATATGGACGATCAACACACCGCCGACATCAAGCTGTGATCTTCAATCCCGAGCGAGGTTGAAAACAGCTCATTCATGATCGCATTCCCGGCAAACTTTTTCTCCTGCCAGCGACTTACCTCCGACGCTGGCTCACTCCAGTGCCTTCTGTTTGGTCAGCGTGACCTGACTTGCATCTATCACAGTAATGACCGATTAAGTCACGCTCCAAGGAGTCAGTGGGCAGTCGTAGACCACGCGGAGTTGTCGCCACTCGCCGCTGCTTCAATGGCGCTGACCTTTGCAATTCCACCTAGACGAGCTTCGCGGTGCGCCTAACTTCGACGACCGAATCGGCGGCTAAGCTGGTTCATTCGGCTAGCAAGATCCTTCGGCCCGAGACCGCGCTCAAGCCGATACAGATATGCGGCGCTCGGTCGTTCTTGAAGCACCCTCCTTCGGGCCTCTCGATGATCCCGCCACACCTGCCAAACGCCTAGAGCAACGGTTGCAGTTGCGACCAGTGGCATAGGTGCTTGCGCAAATACGCCGGCGACGACCGTCCGTGCAGGGAGACTTGTCTTGATATTGAGGACCGCCCTTGCAGTGCTGATCCGTGCATCGAGCAATCGGCGCTTGAGGTCGGCAAGCTGGGGTTGAAGGAACTTCTCGTACCGAATTTGCAGGTGATCGTGTAGGGCTTTCGGGTCCTCGATTCCGTCGCTGCGCAAGTCGCTGACCATATCTCGGACCTGCTGTTGGAAGGCTGCGCGTTCGTCCGAGTAGCGGTCCCTAAAGTCGAGTAGTCGGCGCGGTTCTAGATTGTCTAGGTTTGCGGGAACGACCAGGTTGATGGTTAGGCTTGCCACAAGTTGTTCGGCACCGTGGTGAAGAGGCGGAGACAATTCGTCATCCTCGGCGAGGAGCGCCTCGGCAAGTCCTTGCATTGAAAAGTCGCTAATGCCGATGTGGCTAAGCGCGTCATCGCTGACCGGTTCGGCACCACGTCGGGTGGCCATTGCATCGGCGAGCGCCGTCATATAAATGCCAGCCAACCGCGGATGCATGCCGATCCAGTGCGGATCGCGCGTTCCTCCTCGCTCGGCGAGACCAAGCGCTTCTAGTTCATCGACGAGGTCAGGGTCTATCTTCGGCCCAAAGATGTATGCCAACCTCTTGTCACCGAAGCGGCCAGCACTGGAATGGGTGGTCACAGGCTCCTCGGGCCAGTCCGCGGACAGATGCAGGCCGTAGCGTGATGCGAGCCGTTGGCCGTGTGTCGCGAGCAGCGACTTGAACGCAAGGGTCTGTTTACGATCTGCGCCGCTCGGGCTGTAATCAATGATGTAGCCGCGGTCTTTGAACTCACGAACGGTTTCCGTGTCATGGAGCTTATAACCTACTGGGACAATCCGACTCATACGATCCCAGTACAGTGAGGTCATTTTCAACCATGACTCATCGCGGAAGTGGATGAACGGGTAGTACAGCCCCAAATTGTCATTGGGATTCACGCTCCCTTCGAGAGCAGCCTGGTACGTAGCGTGGATGTGGCTTTACTTCTGTCCCAAGTCCGACACCGAGATTAGGGACTCTTCTTGAGGTCTCGGGCGATCGCAATGGCCTTCGGCGATGTCGGTGCCAACGAGCGTCTCCGCCGACGCGACCAGCAGACTGGTGGCGACCCGATCTGGATCTTGGAGCCGCCTAATTCGGATTGGG
>QGVC01000148.1 GCA_003242645.1 Pseudomonadota bacterium | reverse complement strand
TTTCTTTTGGGGGGATTTACATAGAATTCCCGAACCCCACAAACAGCCCGTGCGGAACTAGGGTGTATCCCCAACCCGACGGGAACTCAGCGGGTGCCCACAGCCATCCATACTTCACGTCGGCAGCACAGTACAAGAGAGGCGCAGGGTGTCACGGACAGAACTGGTATACGCCGAGCCCCTCTGAATTGGCGACCCTGAACCAGCAGAATGTGAACTTCTCGGACGGCGATATCGCAGCGTTCCGGTGCCAGGCATCGCCGCTGTACGTTCGCTCGCCCAATGCGGACAGCGTAAGAAAACTCCAGGGAACGCCGAGCAACTGCAGGTATTCGAATGTGAGGGTCTACCCATGAACGGATTTCGACGCACGCTGATAGGAGCCTCACTGCTCGCGGCCACTGCAGGGCTGCAGGCCCAGACGGAAACCTGCCAGGTGGGCGATGCTCGTTGCTATCAGCGCCAATATGAAAACGCTTGCGGGCAGCCCGACTCCACGGTCCGGAGCTGCAGCGCATGGATCCGCTCGGTCGAACCGCGTTCGAAGCAGGGCGATCGGTCCGCACAGGTCATGCAGGGCCATGCTTACATGGCCATCGCCAATCACTTGAGCACGGAAGCCGACGAGCAGGCGCGCAGTCGTGCATCGGGATTGGCGCTCTTCAGGCAACTCGTCGCCTCCGATCCGTCGGACGCGGAAGCGACACTGGCCCTGGCGTCATACACCAGCGATCCTGCCGAGCGGCTGCAGCGGCTTCGGGAGGTCGTGAACCTGAGGCCCGCGGGATTCATCGCTGCGGAGGCGCTCGCGAACGAGCTTCAGCGGCTGGGTGGCACGGCAAACCTGCTGGAAGCCGCAGCCGCAATCGAGCGGGCCGCGGCTGCCCAACCCGAGCCTCACAAGTGGCGTCTTGCCGGCCGCGCCATCTCACTTTATGAGGAGGCAGGAGACAGCGATCACGCTCGCCAGCTCAGGCAAGACATTCGGCAGCAGTTCGGCGCGCAGGCGATGGTGGACGAGTTGTCACAGGCCTCCACCCGGACACCCGAACGAACCCTTCAACTCGTGGAGAAGCTATGCGATCCGGGCGCGGCACGCGCTGTGGGCGCGGATGGCTGTCTCCAGGCACTGGAGGTCGTTGTGCCCTCTCTGGCTGGCATGCCGAATCGGGACGACGCCCAGAGAGTTGCCGACCGCGTGGCAAAGGTGATGCTCGATATGTCGCAGGAGGGTGAGCTTGCGTTGTACGAAGCAGATCCCAACTGGCGCACGCGATTCGAGCGGTGGACGGAAAGGATGGTGTCGCAAGGCATGGAGTCCGTCACTGTCCTGTCGGCGAGCGCGTCGATCCAGCTCGACAAGACAAAGAAGCTTGCAGCTCTCGAACGCGCCACACAGCTTGATCCCGGCAATTTGTCTGTGGCTGTGACGCTGGGCATCGAGTACATGCTCCAGCAACGCTGGGACGATGCCATCAGGCAATTCCGGGCGGCGAAAGCTCTGCCAGATGCACGGTCGAAGTCCGCTGAGGCTCAGCAAATGCTCGACCAGTACATCAAGCAGGCGGAAAAAGGACGCGACGCGACGCGAGCGGCCAACCGTCGATAAGCTGGGAGTGAGAACCGGGTGTCCTGGCACTCGCCGTGTCAGGACACTCCGGACAGAGGATGCGCGAGCTAGCGGTATCTGGCCGAGGCGCTGCGCTCTGCACACCAGGCGCTACGCTCGGCGCAGAGGGTATCTGCGCGGGCCACATGCATCAGTTCACCCGTCATGCGCCATCGCTGACGTCAAACGTCTGGTACATGACCAACGCGTCAACGAAGCCGAGCCGAGGGTGCAGGAACGCCTTGGGCAAACGACCGACGATCTGAAAGCCCAACTTCTGCCACAGCCGAATCGCGCCCTCATTCGTGCTGATGACGAAATTGAACTGCATCGCGCGAAAGCCTTGCGAGCGGGCCTGCTCCAGGGAGTGCTGACACATGGCGGTGGCGACGCCGCGGCCCTGCGCGGCCTGCGCCGTCATGTATCCGCAGTTGGCGACGTGACGGCCGCCGCCGCGCTGGTTGGCGCGAAGGTAATAGGTTCCGACAACGAATCCGGCGTCCTCGGCGACGAAGACCTGGTGACCGCTGGAAAACCAATAGGCCAGCGCCTCCTCTTTCGAGAGATCGCTCGGCAGCGCGTAGGTGGTGCCTTCGCGGATGACGGGCTCGATGATCGACCAGACGGCCTCTCGATCGAGCGAGGTGGCAGGACGTATTTGCATTCATCACCTTTCGGGAATCAGTCAGCGAGATGCGGCTCAAGGCTCTCGACAAGCCATAAGCGCTCGGAATGATCGATGGATGACGCCGACAGGGAACGATTGCGTCGGCGTGCTTGGGCATCGTCACACGCGAGCAACCCGATCAGAGGATAGCCTCGTGGTGGGCTACCGGCCACCCGAGCGGATCGGGCCTCACCGAGTCGTGTACGAGTCGTGAGTTCCCGCGTCGGTTGGACTCGTGCTCAGCTCACCGCAGCCGATCGATCATCAACCCCGACTGCGAATGCCCGCGAGAAGCTCTGCGATGTGGACGGGCTCGCGCCCGCAACCCTGCCGGATTTGTTCGCGGCAGCTGAACCCGTCGGCGACCAGAATCGTGTCCGCCGACGCGGCGCGCATGGCCGGAAACACGGCAAGCTCGCCAATCGCTTGCGACAGGGCGTACTTGTCCGCTTCAAAGCCGAACGAACCGGCCATCCCGCAGCAGCCTGCGTCGAGAATCTCGGCATGCGCATGGAGGCGCGCGAACAGCTTTTCCTCAGCCTCCATCTTCACCAGCGCCTTCTGATGGCAATGCCCGTGCACGAGAACGTGACGAGGAAACATCATTGACGGCGTGAGCTCCGTCTTGCTGAGAAACTCCGCGAGGAAGAAGGTCTGGCTCGACAGGCGCTTCGCACGTTCATCGCCCGAAAGCAGCAAGGGCAGCTCGTGACGGAAGGTCGCCGCACATGCCGGCTCCAGCACAATGAAAGGCGTCCCCGCATCGATGGTGTTTCCCAGCTCGTGGAGGATGCGCGACAGGTACCGCTTCGCTCGATCGAGCAACCCGAAATCGTAGAGCGGCCGCCCACAACAGACCGCACCCTCCGGCACGACGACTTCGAACCCCGCCGCTTCGAGCAGCTGCAGAGCGGCCCGGGCGACGCGGGGATGGAAGTAGTTGTTGAAGGTGTCCGGCCACAGCAGAACGGTTTGTCGGCCAGATGAAGGCACGACCGGTCTGCGCCGAAACCAGCTCTGGAAAGACGGCGACGCCCATTTCGGAATGCGGCGCTCCGGCGCGATGTTCGCGAGCCAGCGCAACAGCCGACTCACCGCCGGCGCGTCCGCAGCGGCATTCGCCAATGCGGGTACAGAACCCGCCACTCGGGCCCAGCGATCGAGATAGCCGAAGGCATACGCCGTGCGAGGCCTCAGTCGTCCCTCATAGAAGTGAGCGAGAAACTCCGCCTTGTAGGTCGCCATGTCGACATGGACAGGGCAGTCTCCGAGACACCCCTTGCACGCGAGACACAGATCCAGCGCCGCCTTCACGTGCGGGTCGCGCCAGCCATCGCCCAGCACGTCCCCGCGCAGCATCTCGAAGAGCAGACGCGCGCGCCCCCGTGTGCTGTGCGCTTCCTCGCCTGTGGCCCGATAGCTCGGACACATGGTCTTGCCGCTCTTGCGTCGGCACTCGCCGACGCCAACGCAGCGCAGGGCGACGCGCGAGAAGTTGTCTGCATCGTGCGGAAAGCGAAAATGCGTGGCCAGTTGCTCCGGGTCGTAATGCGTACCCAACCGGAGATTCTCGTCCGGGCGATACGCGTGCACGATCTTGCCGGGGTTCATCCGCCCACGCGGATCCCAGATCGCCTTGAAGCGTGCGAAAGCCTGCATCAGCTCGGGGCCGAACATCCGCGGTAACAGGATGGCTTTCGACTGCCCGTCCCCATGCTCGCCGGAGATCGAGCCGCCATAACTGACGACCAGATCCGCCGCATCGTCGAGAAAGCGACGGAACGTCGCGATGCCCGCGGCCGTCTCGAGGTCGAAGTCGATGCGCGTGTGCACGCAGCCCTGCCCGAAGTGACCGTAGAGATCGCAGCCGTACTCATACCGATCCAGCAAGGCGCGCAAATCGCGCAGGTACCTGCCCAGGTGCGCAGGCGGCACTGCGGAGTCCTCCCAGCCTTCCCACGTGATCCGCTTGTTCGGCACATGTGCCGTCGCCCCAAGGCCAGACTTGCGCACCTCCCAGATGAGCGCCTCCTGTGCGAGATCGTCGAAGAGCTTCGTGGACGGCGCATCGGGCAGGCGTTGCAGCTCGCGAATGCAGGCGCGCGCCTGCTCGTGCGAGGCATTGCGGTCCGCTCCGCCGAACTCGACGAGCAGCCACCCGTTGCCCTTCGGCAGCAACGTCAGATCTGCGGGATGCAGATGGATCGCCTTCATGTCCTCGATCAGGCGATCGTCGATGCCTTCGAGCCCGATGGGCTTGAACTTCATGATCTCGGTAACGTGATCCCCTGCCGCGTACACATTCGGGTAACCCAGCACGAGCAGCGATCGCCCCGGTGGGCTGTCGACCAGACGAACGCGCGCGCGAAGCACGATGACGCACGTGCCCTCGCTGCCCACCAGTGAACGAGCGACATGGAAGCCGTTCTCGGGGAGCAGCGCCTCGAGGTTGTAGCCGGAAACCCGCCGTGGGATGTGCGGATATCGCTCGCGGATGAGCGCCGCGTACTCGTCTCGAAGCTTCGCGAGCTGAAGATAGAGGCGACCGCGAGGAGTGTTCTCGCTCGTGATCGAGGCCAACTCCCTTTCTGTGGCGGGACCCACAGTGAGCCGAAAGCCGTCATACGTCAGTACGTCGAGCTCCAGCACGTTGTCGGAAGTCTTTCCGCCCATGACGGAATGCACGCCGCACGAATTGTTGCCGATCATGCCGCCGAGGGTGTTGTGCGTGTGTGTCGACGGGTCGGGCGCAAACGTCAGGTGATGGGCTTCGGCCGCGTCTCGCAGCTGGTCGAGCACCACGCCGGGCTGCACCCAGGCTTCCTTCGCGCCGGGATCCAGGGTCTCGATGTGGTTCAGGTATTTCGAGCAGTCGAAGAGCACGGCGGCGTTACAGCACTGCCCGCAAAGACTCGTCCCGCCGCCCCTCGCCAGCACCGGCACGTCATGACGGCGACACGCCGCGACGCCATTCACCAGATCGTCGATCGTCTTCGGCACAACGACGCCGATGGGCACCTGGCGGTAATTGGAGGCGTCGGTTGCGTACAGGGCCTGTGCGCCAGGATCGAAGCGCACTTCGCCCTCCAGGTTTGCTCGCAACTCCGCAACGAGCTCGCGAGCCGCCGGCATCGGGGCGTCATTTGCGGGAGTGGTGCGCGCGCCCATCGAGCTCACACTGCATAGCGCGCGGCATCACTTTCCTTCAGCTCGACTCCGACGCCGGGCCGCGTCAGGTCCGGTGTGAGGCAGCCGCTCACGGGTGTGAGCACGCCATCGAAGAACATCTGTTCGATGCGCACGTGATCGTGGAAGTACTCGAGATGTCGCATGCGAGGGGCCGCGCAAGCCACGTGCACATGCATCGAGGGCGCGCAGTGGCTCGACAGGGGCAACTGAAAGGCGTCCGCGATCGCCGCTGCGCGCAGAAAGCCCGTCACGCCACCGCACCGAGTGGCATCGGCCTGGAGAACGTCCACCGCACCGGCCGCGCACATCCGGCGGAAGTAGCGCACGTCATAGCCATACTCTCCGGCGGCGATTTCCATACCCGCCGGACACAGCGCGCGTAGCCAGCTCAGTCCGTCCAGGTCATCGCTCGAGACCGGCTCCTCGAACCAGCGGACACCGAAGTCTCCGAACGCTTCCGCGTGCAGCCGGGCGGCCTGACGCGAGTACGCGCCGTTGGCATCGACGAAGAGCCCGGCCGTGTCGCCGATGGCTTCACGTGCCGAGCGCACGCGCCCGAGGTCGGCTTGCGGCTCACGGCCGATCTTCATCTTGACGGCGGGCAGGCCGGCGTTCACCCAGCCGGAAAGCTGCTCGCGCAGCTTCGCCAACGTGTAGGACGTAAACCCGCCGCTGCCATATGCGGGTACCCGTTCCCGAGCCGCGCCGAGCAGCACGACGAGCGGCATTCGCAATATCCGCGCTTTCAGATCCCAGAGTGCGCAATCGACCGCGGAGATCGCCATCGCGCAGACTCCGGCAGCGCCGAGATTGCGCACGATGGACCACTGGCGCTCCCAGCATGCCTCGATGCTCAACGCATCCCTGCCCAGCAGCTCCGGGATCAGTTGTTCGTGGATGACTCGTGCGGTCGCGGTGTTCGCATAGGTGAAGCCGATGCCGCGCTCGCTCGCCGCGCCGATCTCGACGAGCACCAGCGTCGTGGCGCGCCACTCGAGAGTGCCGTCGGACTCCGGCGCATCGGTCGGAACCGTGAACGCACGGACCGCGATGTGCTCGATCGGCGCGAGAGCCGCGTGTTCTGCCGAGGCTTCAGGGGAAGAGCTCTTTGATGGTGCTGCGGACGACACCTGCGGCATCTGGATCACCCTTCAAGATCGCCGACGCATAGCCCCTGGCTTGCTGCCAGGTGACGTGCGGGGGGAGTGGCGGCACATCGGGGTCGCTCATCACTTCGAGCACCGTCGGCTTGTCCGCCGCAAATGCGCTCGACCAGGCGCTCGCAAGCTGCGCCGGATCGCAGACGAACAGCCCATTCAGGCCGATGAGCTGCGCGAATGCCGAGTACCGCACATCCGGCAGATCCTGCGAACCCTCGAACTTCGGGTCCCCCGTCAGCGCGCGCTCCTCCCACGTGACCTCGTTGAGATCGCGATTGTTGAGCACCATGACGATGAGGCGCGGGTCCTTCCACCTCTTCCAGTACTTCGCGATCGTGATCAGCTCGGCCATGCCGTTCATCTGCATTGCTCCGTCACCTGCGAGGGCGATGACGGGCCGGTGCGGATGCGCGAACTTCGCGGCGATCGCGTAGGGCACGGCCGGGCCCATCGTTGCCAGTCCACCCGACAGCGAACCGAGCGTATCCGCACGAAAGCGCACGTCGCGCGCGTACCAGTTCGCTGCGGACCCGGAGTCACACGTGAGGATGGCGTGCGGTGGCAGCCGTTCGGAGAGCTCCCAGAACACCCTCTGCGGGTTGACCGGGTGTGCCGCACTCATCGCACGCGCCTCGAGCTGCTTCCACCAGTCGCGTACCTGGTTTTCGATGCCCTCGCGCCATTTGTTGTCCGCTTTCGGCTTCAGCAACGGCAGCAGCAAGCGCAACGTTGGCGCGCTGTCGCCCAGAAGCGGAACCTCCATCGGGTATCGAATCGACAGCATTCGTGGGTCGAGGTCGATCTGCACACCCCGCGCCTGGCCTTCCTTCGGCAGAAATTCCGAATAGGGAAAGGCCGAGCCGACCATGAGCAGCGTGTCGCAGTCGAGCATCATGCGATAGCTCGGCTTCGTGCCGAGCAGGCCGATCGAACCGGTCACGAAGTCGTACGTATCCGGGACGACGGCCTTGCCAAGAAGCGCCTTTGCGATGCCCGCGCCCAACACGTTCGCCACCTGCAAAACCTCATCACGGGCGTTCAGCGCTCCGGCGCCGACGAGCATGGCGACCTTCTTTCCGCGGTTCAGGACATCTGCAGCGCGCTCCAGGTCTTCGCCTTTGGGCACGACGCGACCCGGCGAATACCCCGCTCCCGAGTGCACGGTTCCGTGCACACGCGCAGGCGCTTCCGCCTCGAGCTCCTGCAAGTCGTTCGGAAGGATGATGGCGGTCGGTGTCCGCTCCGCGCGCGCAATACGTAGAGCGCGATCGATCAGGTGGCGCATCTGCGACGGTACCGTCGCCATGTGCACGTAGCTGCAAACGTCGGCGAACAGACGCGCCAGATTCACTTCCTGCTGGTAGTGCCCGCCGAGCGCGGCGCGCGCCTGCTGGCCGACAATGGCGAGCACCGGCTGATGGTCGAGCTTGGCATCGTACAGTCCGTTCAGAAGATGGATCGCGCCCGGACCCGACGTTGCGAGACAAACGCCGATGTCGCCTGAGAACTTGGCGTGCGCGCAAGCCATGAAGGCCGCCATCTCCTCGTGACGAACCTGAACGAAATCAACTTCGTCGCGAGCGCGTCGGAGCGCGCCGATGACTCCGCCGATGCCATCGCCGGGGTACCCGAAGATCCGCTGCACGCCGGCTTCCTTCAGGCGCTCGATCAGAAAGTCGCTCACCGTCCTGGCCATGATCCGCCCTGCAGCAATCGCTGTTCCGGCGCACACGGTGCGCCGGTTTTCGAGGGTCATCGCTCGTGGGCAGAAGCATTCGCCGGCGCGGATTTCGAGAGGGCACGCGAAGATTGGGTCCGAGCTGCTCGCAGACTA